>CALRKH020000046.1:0-24426 GCA_943367855.1 Asaia bogorensis
AAATATTGTTGCGGAAAGTAGTAGCTGTAGTAGCTGCAAAAACTGCACTAGAGCCAAAGTTGGCACCTGTGCTAGTACCTGCAAGTACTACTGTGTTGTGTATGAGCGTATGAGCTGTACCAGCACCACAATATATACCTACTAACTGAGTACCCGCATTGGCTGTAGCTGTGGTAAATGCAGGGGTACGTAAATCGCCAACTAGATTATTATGAACTAAAGCTGTACCAGAGTTGAGGTACATACCATTCACAGAGCTACCTGTACCATTAGCAGCGATATTATAAATTTGAGTTTTGTAGATTTCTGTATTGGTACCAGCAGATTGGAAAATACCATATGCTAAACCTGCTGTGCCAGTGCTTGTGAGCGCATTTATTGTGTCATTGTATATGCGCATTGTAGGGTAAGCAGAAGCAAGATTTATACCATAAACGTTACCTGATGTAGTGAAGTTTGAAACTCTACAGTTAGCAATAGTATCGATGTTTGTAGTTACACCAACATTGATACCATAAAGATTTGCTGCACCACCAGTAAAGTTGAATATTCTGTTATTGGTCATGCTCTGTGTAGCTGAATAAGCCATACTAATACCATACATATTACCAGCAGTGCCAGTAACGTTTGATACAGTATTATTATCCATGAACTTTGTTTGGCCAGAACCTCCATTGTGTTCGAAAATTCCATAGAAGGTAACAGAACCTGTCATATTAAAATGAGAGAAATTGTTATCTCTAAATATTGTTGTACCACCTGTAGTTACAGCAAAGTTGTAATAACCATAGACACTACCACCAGCACCAGTTTTTCTGATGTAAGGAGTAGTAGGACCGTCTGTATAGTTACCTATTATTCTATTGTTAATAGGAGAAGCAGAACCAGTATGGAATATTAGATATAGTGCACCTGTTGTTGAAACGTTTACGTTATAAAAAGAGTTGTAGTTTGTAGTAATGTTTGCAATGGCACCGCTAAAATGTATTAAGTAGATAACACTTGTAGAACCACCATTTGCAGTAAGAGTATTGTAGTTAACATTAATGCTGCCTGTAGTAGCGAAGTTGGTACTGATGCCATATTGGATAAAAGCTGCTGAACCAGTAGTAAGATTTACAGTATTGTAAGTAATGTTGGCAGAAGTGTTAGTGCCCGACTGAAGCCAAACACCGTATAGTGTGTTGGTAGCTGCTACAGCACCTACGCCTGTGAAGTTGTTGATATTATTGTATGCTACATTGAGGTTGTTTTGATTTTGAGCATTAACACCAGAACCAACAGCAGTACCTGCAAAGTTTCTGATAGTGTTACCAGTAGCTGAAGAGGTGCCACCCACATCATTATTTTGGTCATAAAGTGTGTGAGGAGCTGCAGCTGCAAAACCTCTGAGTGCAATACCTGTATTTACATTCTCAATAGTATTTCCATGGAAAGAACAGTTACTGTTTGCATCGGCAGTACTAGTAATAGTAAGGGCTGTGGTGGCAGCAGTAGTATGATTGCCGGCATATATACCAATAGAAGCTATGTTGGTACGAGCCAAAGTAATAGAACAGTTCTTGATGGATACAAATTGACATCCATCAAAAGGAGCTACACCATTGAGCTTCAATAATGCATATCCGAACTCCATTTGAGTAGTTGCAGTAGTGTTTGTAGGACTTTCCTGCAAGTCGATACCATCAATTGTGACATAGTCGGCACCGAGGATGAAGAATATACCATCCAGATTGGTAGTGGTACCAACCTGTGAAAATAGAACAGGATCGGCTCCAGAACCATCTTTACGAATAGTTAGCGTATTAGTAGTAGAAGTAGTAGCGTTTAGTGCTGTGCTTCCCAAAACAAAACCACCAACAGGAGCAGTCTCTGTATAGCCAGCTGGCACGTTGATGATCACGTTTCCATTGATACCACTCGTGTTGAGTGCAATTAGGGCATCGTTTAGGGTTGGGTAATCAACACCGATTGTTTTTGTTCCGGTGATTTGTGCATTAACGCCCGAGTGCGCAAGTAGTGCGAAAACCACTGCTACAAGTAATTTGTACATTCTCCTCATCACTAAATAATTTTATTTGTTAATAGGCCTTGTTTCATTTGTTAATTTCAACACGACTGCTTTAAAATAAGCTTAAAGCAAACGTTAAGAAATAATGAACAAATGAGCCTACAAAGTTAAAGTTTTAGAATTGATAATTAGCTAAAAACTAATGCAGTGGATATTCACATTGAAGAATAGATAAGGTGTAATGACATTTTAATGACGAAAAAATCACCATTAACAAACAGACAACAGTAAAATATCAGTGTTAATTTTCATCACTGAGATAGTTGCTTGTTGCTTAACTTTGCAAAGAATATGAAAAGCGCGGTGGATAACAACCCAGCAGCACACGTGTTGCCAAATGCGGGTTCAAAGGAGAGCAAGAAAGAGCAGGTAGCTAATATGTTTAATGATATAGCACCTAAGTATGATTTTCTGAATCATTTACTTTCGTTGGGTATTGATAAGATATGGCGCAAAAAGGCTATTAAATTTATTGCAGGAAATAAGCCTAATAAGATACTCGATGTAGCGACTGGTACAGGAGACCTAGCATTAAAAGCAGCATCAACAATTCCAAACTCAAAAATAACGGGTGTAGATATAGCTGTAAAGATGCTTGATGAGGGTAGAAAAAAGATTTTTCTACAAGGATATGAAGGTAGAATAGAAATGATGACAGGTGATAGTGAAGATCTACCATTTGAAACTAACAGCTATGATGCGGTGATGTGTGCCTATGGCATCAGAAACTTTGCCAATTTAGAGAATGGGCTAAAAGATATGTGCAGAGTAATGAAACCAGGTGGCAGATTGGCAATTCTAGAGTTTTCTACACCTAAACAATTTCCGGTAAAACAATTTTATCAATTTTACTTCAAGTATATACTACCTAAAATAGGGGGTGCTTTTTCCAATCATAACACAGCATATTCCTACTTGCCAGAATCTGTAAATGCTTTTCCGGATGGCGAGCGAATGGTAGAAATTTTAGAAAACTGTGGTTTTAAGCAAGCTAAAGCACAACCATTAACATTTGGTGTAACAACGCTTTATACTGCTACTAAATAAAAGTTATTAAAATCGTTTCTCCAATTTGACTCCATAACTGAAAAGTAAATTTTCTTTGGAGGTTTTATTGAATCTGTTGTATACAACTTGTGTTGTAAATGACAACCATTTATTGATGTGAATACCGAGCTCATTATTGGACCTGATGATGTAATCATCGGCTAACAGCAGCGAAGGCTGATAAAAACTCATGGATTTTATAGATAATAAGCCATGAGCAAATAGAAATTTCATTGATAGTCTAAATGAATTTCTTATTGTTGCGTACTTCTGATTGATGGTATCTGCCACTGTAATATCTGATGATTCCCAAACAAAGCCGTCACTTATATTTATTTGTGTATTTGGCTTGTTGACAGCATAGATAGAAGCTCCTACCCCACCCTGATATTGACTATTGATGCGCAAAGAATAGCTCTTAACCGCACTAGCTAAACCCCAATAATAAAACCGTTTTAAAGACTTATTGAGATTAATTGTCCAATTTGATACATAGTCGTCATTGGTAATTTTATTAGTGTTGGAACGACCATATAACCAGCTATTGTTAGCATTAAGTTCTACATTTTTTGCATTGTAACTAAGGTTAACAGCGTTATTGAAAATGTATGTGGTGCCTAGATTGGTATTATTGATAGTACCTGCAGCATTGACAGCAACATTGAAAGAGGAAGTATCTGACTGGCTGTAAACTGGGTGATGTAAAGAGGCTAATAGTATTGCTACAGTTACATTCAATTTAAACGAACTCGACAACATTGACAAAAGCTAATTGGGAAATAGTAAACGAATTTTGTTAGCTACACGTTGAAATGCATTGTCGTAGTTGACCTGGTCTATGTGCACCCATTGCATTCCCGTAGATTCAGCATCATTCATTACGTTTGACCTATCGCCATGATATAAAAATAAATAGCGAACATCGTGGTGCACATGCGCATCTTCATTCTTTTTAGGATTTGCTGGTATATGGTGACTATCAATATCGAAAGGCACATCGGCAATGCTGTGCACTGGAAAAAGCTGAAGTGAGTGCTCACCAATACCTGACTCTTCTGAAGCTTCTCTTCTAGCGCCAGCTATAAGATGCATATCAGATACATCTGCGTGCCCACCAGGCTGCAACCATCTTTTGAGTATTTTGTGCTGCAACAACAGGAGCTGTTTCTTATTAGGGTCATAGATAATAGCACTATTGGTTATATGCCCTATAAAATTGGAACGACTGTAGATAACAGCTTCATCTGAATGTAGCAAGAAGGAATAAATAGGGTCTATATCTTCGGGTAAATTTTGCCAAATTTGCTTGTATAACTCAAGTAAATCGATTAGTTCCTTTTTGCTAGTCATGACAATTATAAAAGACAAAACTAACAAGGTTGATTGAATAATGTTACAGTAAAAATTTGACGTAAATGATGAACCAAAAGCGAGTACGCATAGTGAGAATAGAAGGAGAAAATAAAGCAGATATACTGGATGATGTAACTGTAGAAGAACCGCTGGAAATCAGACTGAGATGGATTGATAAGTATGGGCAAACAATTACTAAATCTATCTCGGTGACTATGCGTACACCTGGGAATGACAAAGAATTGGCATATGGCTTTTTATATACAGAAGGTATAGTAAAAGATGGAGTTATTACAACAATAGAACCAGCTAGACAAAAGCCCGACAATAATGTAATGATAGCAACACTAAAGACTGGGGCTTCGCCAACACTAGTAAATGCAGAAAGAAACTTTTATACTACGTCGAGTTGCGGAGTATGTGGTAAAGCATCAATAGAATCGGTATTTGCCAACTGTAACTTTGTAGATGAGAAAGATAACCTCACAGTAAAGATCAAGACAATATTGAGCATAAACGATATTCTAAAAACTGCTCAAGATGTTTTTAGAAAGACTGGAGGCCTGCATGCCGCAGCCTTGTTTGACACACATGGCAAACTAATAGTAATAAGAGAAGATGTAGGAAGACATAATGCAATGGATAAACTGGTAGGTTATGGGATAGAACATGGATTGCTACCACTAAGCAACTATATCTTAATGCTGAGTGGACGTAGCAGTTTCGAACTTGTGCAAAAAGCAGCTATGGCTAATATAAAAATTATAGTTTCAGTTGGAGCTCCCTCATCCCTAGCAATAGGAATGGCAAGTGAATGGGGAATTACTTTGATTGGTTTTTTGCGAGAAAACAGATTTAACATCTATAGCGGAGCTGAACGGATAATAAACTAGTGATTGGTATAAAGTGCCTTAATTTTGCTTAAAAGTTAGGATATGAAAATTAGGATAAAGGGAAACTCAGTTCGCTTAAGACTGTCTAAAACAGAAGTTGCTAAACTAGCAAAAGATGGGGTTGTGACAGAACAAACAGATTTTCCTGAAAGTATATTTACTTATAGTTTGGTGCTAGCAGATAGTGTTGATAAAATTAATGCCAGCTACGCCAATAATCACATCAGATTAGAGCTTTCGAAACAATTAGGTTTGGAATGGCCAAATAACAATATAGTAGGGTTTGATGCGCAATTACAATTAGCTAATGGTAAATCTATTTCTTTGCTAATTGAGAAGGACTTTCAGTGTATTGACAACACAATGAATGAAGACCAGACGGACAATTATGAAAATCCTTTGCAAAGTTGCAATTGATAGGAACAGCCAAATATAAAAAAGGGAAAAGCCTCATAGCTTTTCCCTTTTTAACTAATATAAAACTAGAATTGAATTAATAAACTACCATTTTCTGAACAGTAGTGTAACTGCCATTAATAAGTGTAACCATATAAACACCAGCAGCAGGAAGAGATTCCCTACTTATGAATTCATTCATTTGAGTGTTAACACCAACATTTCTTGTTTGTTTAGCTATCAACTTGCCAGCTACATCTCTGATTTCGTAATTAACCAAACCGTCGTTGCCTGTAGTAAAGACTAAATTAGTACCATTAGCTGAGGGATTGGGGAAAATAGTAAGTTGATTAGCATTAGCAGCTACAACTTCTTGAATGTCGGTTGGCAAAGCATCAATACTAAAGTTGTCAACATATAGATTGTTGCCTACATTACCTGGACGGTAACGGAGTCTAACAAATGTATTGCGTGTTCGATAAGTAGGATCTATACGGAATGAACGTCCGCGCCATGCGGTAGTAGCATTAGGTACAAAGTTAGCACCACGATTTCCGTTATTTGCCAAATCTGTCCCAGCAATAGTACCGATTCTGAACCAACGTGCACCACCAGTAGTGCTCACTTCAATACTCATAGAATCTAACACTCTCTCTGATGATGTGCCTCCTGAAACAGTAGCACCAGTAGTAAAGAAATTGACATAAAGATCGCCAGTTATGCCCTCAAGATTGAAAGCAGGTGTAAAGAAATCATCATAGTCGCCAACAGGAGTGCCATAGTCTTTACTAGAAGCATCATAAGACTTAAATCTGACACATGCATTATCACCTCTACCTGCACCGTTGTAAAATTCCCACTTGAAATCATTGTTGTAGTAATTGATCATAGGCCAAGTGGAAATATCTGTAGCAGCAGCAAAATTTTGGTTGAAACCAAGAGTGCCTACTGGTGTAGTGTCTGCTGCATAGACTGCATTAGGCCTAACCAATGTATTGGCACCAGCATTGGATGTAGCTGTAAGTGAAACAGAGACCCAACCTGGTATGGTAAACTTGTTGGTAACTGTAGTAGAAGAAGTAGAAGTAGGATTGGTAGCGCCATTTGAGAATGACCAATTAACAGAAGTTATTGTATCATTCCAAGAAGCATTACGGAAAGAGAAACTTGCAACATTGTTGAACGTAAGAAACTGAGACTTTTGATCTGTGATGCTACCACCACCTACTGCTCTATTATATGTAAAATCTGCAACAGGAGGTAAATCTGGACGGCTAGCAAGTGCACCTGTTGCTGCTAAGTTTGATGCAGTGATAAGATTACTACGACCAGCAGTACTACTAGTAAGTGCTTGTCTCATTCTATAGCACTGACCGATAGAAAACATATTGGCACAATAGGTGTAATCCATAATGTTTTGAGCATTTGTAGTATCTGGATAGTCTACTACAGAGTCGGCAAGCCCAGACATGGATACATATGTTTTGAAATAACCAGTAGCGCAAGTAACATCGTAAATAGCAGATGGAACACAACCTGGAGTGTGACCTCTTGTTGGAGGAGTATCATCAACCAAATCGTCACCACATGCTACTGCTGCATTGTTGTTGTTGCCCCATACGTGACGCAAATTCAAACAATGACCAATTTCGTGAGGTATGGTTTTGGTGTTATCTATGTAAGAGGCAAGACTTATAACACCATCGTACTGAGGAATAAAAGCAGCTGTAGAAGGGTAATATGCATAAGCTGCAGCACCAGATGTGCCAAATGAATTAATGAACCAAATGTTGAGATATTTATTGTTTGGCCAAGATTCATATTTAGCCTGATCGCTAGCTGTAAACGTAAGATAGGAATGATGCCTTACAATACCTTTTGTGGGATTTCCTTGAGGATCTATTGTAGCTAATCTTAAGTTTATTCTCGCGTTACCAATATACTTTTTGAATGGTTCTATAACAGCTGCAGTATCAGCATTTTGCTTTAGAAAAGCTTCCTTCCAACTTGCTACCGCATCAAAAATTTCATCGTCTTTCAAATTTTCGGTACCGTAGTCGTGAACGATATGAACTACAATAGGCAAATCATAAAACTGTGTATCTACACCTGAAGTAGTTTTAGCAGCAAATTTGGCCGCCAATTGCCTATTAAACTGTTCTTCAAATTCTGCTAACTGAGGGTGTTTTTGCAAAAGACCGTGATGTTGCTCATCTGTAGAACACGGTTGTTTAGTTTGCGCTGTGCCAACATTGACCACAAACACCGAAGCTAGGGCCAGCGACAATAATTTTTTCATCATTTTTTTAATAATTTTTGAAGAGGCATGAAGTTAAGGGTTAAAGCCCTTTCAAAAATCAAAATGGATGACTTTGATTGTGTTATTTGTGGTAAAACAACACCTAGGATATGTAAATCTAGCGCCTATTTGAAGAATTATCGAGCATACTTATTCCGATAATCGCTAGGTGCTAAGCCAGTTAATTTCTTAAAAACGGCCCTGAAAGCTTTCGAATCAGAGTAACCTACTGAGTACATGACTTGGGAAACAGTTTCGTTACTAGTTTCAAAATATTTCTTAGCAGCTTCTATTCTAACCCTTTGAATGTATGCAGCGATTGTATTGTTAGTAGCAGCCTTGAAGCGACGCTCTAAGGTTCTTCTACTAAGGGCAAAACGCAATGAAAGTTCATCAAGATTTATATTATTTGAATACTCTTGCTCGATAGCATCTTGTACTACTTTCACCTCCTCATCGGTATGTGTTTTTTGTGCTTTGAAAATGATAAATGGAGACTGATTATTGCGCATGGTTTCGATAACAAAGAATTTCGAAGCCTTTACCGCAATATCTCTACCAGCATACTTCTCAACTAAATACAGGAGTAGATTCCAATAAGAATTGGCACCACCGCTTGAATAAATACCACATTCATCAGAAATAATTTTCTGGTCTACTAATGTTACTTGAGGATATAAAGACCTAAATAAATCTGCAAATAGCCAATGAGTAGAGCATTTCTTTCCATTAACCAGACCAGTATCGGCTAATATAAATGCACCCAAACAAAGACTAGCAATTTCTGCTCCATTAGCTACTTGTGTTAAAATCCAGTCATGGTATTTTCTATTAGCCCGTATAGAGTTTAGAATATCTCCGCCTATTGCTGGGATGATTATTAAATCTGCCTTGAAAGAATCAGTAATTAGCAAATCTGGATTGACCAAGTAAAGCCCACCTTCTAATGCAACCTGAGCATTTGTAGCAACTAGCTGTACATTGAAGAGCGGTTCTTTGCCTGCCTCCTCTAACAACATGTTGGCAGCAGAAAACATATACCTAGGATCGGCTATGGCTTGCATGACAGCGAAATCGGGAACTACAATACAAATGTTTTTCATTGAAAGACAATAAAAGAGCCCGATTAGAACTATCGAATTAAACCAGACAGCTTCTTATCGTCTGATATTATAACCTTGCCGCTAACTATATCTATAAGCTTTTCGCTTTTAAAATCACTTAGCGTTCTAATTAATGACTCTGTAGCAGTGCCAGCTATTGACGCCAACTCTTCTCTACTTATTTCTACAGAAAAAGGAGTAGAAGTGGAACTATGATATTTTCGGTACATCACTACTAAAGCTTCAGCTACTTTCTTCCTTAAAGTGTTATAAGCTATCCCTAACAATTGCTCTTCTTTTGATGCTACATTTTTAGCTAATAGACCAACAAATTTTCTAGCAATAGATGGGTTACTATTCATTAATTCTTCGAAATCGCGCTTAGGCACTAAAGCTAATTCTGTCTCTTCAATTGTTTCGGCTGTATCTTTATAAACTGAGTTTTCGAGCAGAGGTGTGTAACCAAAAAAATCGCCTTCATTGTATAAATCCATTACCAAATCTTTACCGTCTTCGTGGGTGCGATATGTTTTTACTTTCCCTTTTACGATGAAGTAGAGATAATGAGGATGATTACCTTGTTTGTATATTACTTGTTTCTTTTTGTATTCGTTGAGATTAGACTCATTTGTAAGCTCTTCTAATGACTTAGCTGAACCTGTAGCAACTTTGAGTTGATGAATTCCCTCAAGAGAAGAAGCCAAAGTACGTTTCAACACCTCTGATTTTTTCAATCTACTTTCAATAGCATTTAATAGCTCATTGCCAGAAAATGGTTTAGTGATATAGTCATCAGCCCCCATCTCCATAGCTGCTCTAAAGTCGCTTCTTTCGCTTTTTGATGTTAGAAAGATAAATGGAATGTTGTGTGTTTCTGCATCGCGATGTAATACATGGAGCACACCGTATCCATCTACACCAGGCATCATGATGTCACAGATAATAAGATCGGGCTTATTTTTCTGTGCAAGTTCGATTCCCTCTTTACCGTTGTGGGCAAGTATTACATTGTAATCTGAAAGTGTGAGAATTTCTTGAACATTCTCTCTAATATTCTCGTTGTCTTCAATTACAAGTATTGTTTTCATTGTAAACTAGTTGCGGACATAAAAGTAATAGTAAATTTGGTACCTTCTCCCAGTTTACTATCACAATCAATAATTCCGTTTAATAATTCTGCATACTTGGCAACTATGTGTAAACCTAATCCTGTACCTTGAATGTTGGTAGCATTTGATGACCTAAAGAATTTCTTGTACAAACTTGCAATATCTTCTTGTGGTATACCAATGCCACCATCATGAACTACTAATTTGAGTTTATTGTCAGCAATTTCTGTACTCACCCTAATAGCAGTATTTTCTTCGGAGAATTTTATAGCGTTAGACAACAAATTAACAACGATGTGCTTCATCATAGAAGGATCGAGCTTAAAAATCATATCCTTGCCCGTGTGTAAATAATTTATTTCCTGTCCTTTTTTAAGCAGATGCTGCACATCATGGATAATATCATTCATGTGAGCATTCACATCGTATTCCCGCAAGGAAGGCGATATATTGCCTTCTTCAATTTTGCCTACTGATAGAAAATCATTTAAAATTTCTGTGAGAGAATGAACTGAAGAAACAATTCGTTGAATGTGCTTTTCTCTTTGAGGTTGCTCTTCAGTTTTTTGATACCTAGATAACAAGTATGCAGATGATAAAACTGCACTCAAAGGTGTACGAAACTCGTGAGAAGCCATAGAGACGAATCTAGACTTTAGTTCATTTAGTTCTCTTTCTTTTTCGAGTGCTGTTAACAACTCAGCTTCTGCTTTTTTCTTTTCACTTATATCTATAGCAATGCCCAAATAACCAGAAACGGCACCAGACGGGTCTTTTAACGGAGTAATATTTAAAGACACAAAAAAAGCAGAACCATCTTTGCGTACATAATGCCATTCATTATTAGTATCGTTAGGCTGTTCGGCTACCTCTCGCAAAACATCAAAATCACCATTTATATTTCTATTGAGTAATAATGACAACTGATGTGCCCTTTGCTGTAATTCCTCCTTTTGATGTAGTAGTGCCATACTCATCTTATTTACAACATCACTAGATTGATAACCTAGCCATAACTCTGCAGCTGGATTGAAGAATTGTATAACACCATCAGTATTAGCAACACAAATAATAGCACCAGCATGATTCCAAATGTTATTGAGAAAGGAATTAACTCTTTCTAGTTCTTTGTCTTTTCTTTCTGTTTCTTTTATTTGATTGCCTAACTGAGCAACTGTGAGCGCTAATGATTGACTACCCTCTTTTACTTTCTCTTCTAAATGTGTATTTAATTGCACTATAGCCTGCTCGGTTTCTTTGCGCTGGGTAATATCATTGATGAAAGCGAGAGAAAAGTTTTCATCATTCAAATGATAATGTCCTAAAGAAACTTCAACAGGGAATTCAACACCATTTTTTTTAACGCCCCACAACTCCATACCTAAACCCATAGGGCGACTATGAGGATTTTTAGCATAACCAGACCTATGCTTTTCGTGTCTTTCTGTTAATCTTTTGGGTATTAGAATCTCCACTTTTTCACCAATCAATTCACCCTCACCATAGCCAAACTGTTGCTCAACATATTTATTAGCCATTTGTATCTGACCATTTGCATTAGCTATCAATATGCCAATACTGGCATAATTAAACAATGCGTAAAAAGTTTCGTTGTTTAATGTAGAAAATGGCATAACAATATCAAAGTTAGCTAAGGTATCAACTTTTGCATTGTTAGTTTTCAATTTTAAAAGGTTTTAAAAAGTCAAAATAAGGAGTATATTATTGTTACTACTAGGCACTACTCTAGAATCACTATTTATGACAACATTCAGCATCAATTCTTTGACCAGACATGTGTACTTTAGGACTTAAATAAGGGACACCTAAATTAAGCCCTCTCAATACAAAAAGTAAACCAAAGGCAAACACAAATAACGGCACTAATTTTTTTACTGTTCCATTCAGTGCATAACTCACCTTAGATCGGAATATTGTAATAGCCAACAACATAGGTGTAGTGCCGATTCCAAAACTGTATATAAAAGCAGCAACCTCCCACCTACAGTCGAGTGCAATAGATGCAGATAATGCCATGTAAACCAAACCACAAGGCAATAGGCCATTTAATAACCCAGCTATAGAAACTGCGAGTAAATTAGGTTGGCCTGCCACCTTGGACAAACCAGATTGAACAAATGAGGACCATGGATGCTTCATTAATTTGCCCAAAGAGCCTGAAAAAAAAGTAATGACACCTAGAAGTAATAATATAGAGCCAAGAATAACTGATATAATCTGTTGAACTTGTGGGTTAAAAAGGTCTTTAAATTGAAACAACAAAAGCCCCATCAATACATAAACAGTAATTCTAAAAAAATGGTAAGCAAATAGCGCCAAAATTTTACTCCAACCGATAATTTTATGAAATGGAACAACCCACATAATAGCACCGCACATACCAGCACAATGTAAACTACCAGTAAGCCCCATAAGCAGCCCAATTAATAAAAAATGATAGTTCATCTACCCTAGTTTTACGTTAGATTCTCTGTAGTATTCAACTCCATCTACTTTGTATTTTATCTTGATAGTATAGGTTGTGTTATGTAGCTCCTGCATAGGGATCGTCATATTATTCTGACTAGTAGAAATAGGCAATACCTTATCCCATTGGGGATTGGCAGGAGCATAGAAATGGACCTCACCAGTAACAATTTTATCTTTAAACTCATCAGGAAAGCTGATTGTTACGAAGTTAGAATTTGCTTTTATAATTACATTACCCGAAAGTTTGGCTTGATTATGACTAGCATCAATAACCTTCTGATATTCTATTTCCTCTTTGTAATACTGTTTGGAAACTAAATCAACAGATTGTTTATTACTAGCTACTACAAGAGTACCAATCATAATAGCGAAGCCTGTATATAGTATGGCAATTTTCCAGCCCCAACTGAATTTCATATTGTGTTTTTAGTTTGTTCCTGCGAATGGCCCCAGGAATGATGTTTTAATAGTTGCAATTCTTTTTCCTTCTTCAAAAACCCCGAGCAATAGTGGTGTTTTTCTGTACTTCACATCAGCCCTATTCATGTAAATGAACAATGTACCGGCTGCTGTTCCATCTTTAGGAACATTGAGTTCCGTTTCACCAACTAACACTATCTTACCTTTAAAATTATCAGGTCTGAGTTCAATAGTTTTATTCTTAAAAGTCTTATTGAGTGCTTTGTAATTGTAAAGATTACTGTACTGATTGTTAGGTTGCTCTTGATATAACTGACCTGAAGAACGTAGGAGAGTAACACCTACATCGCTACGACTACTTAACAACCAAACTAAAACACCTAAAAGCAAGACCATCACAAAAGAATACCCTTTCATTCGCCACGTAAACTTCCAAGGTCTTTTCTCTGCTATATTAGCCTCAGATGCGAATCTAATCAGACCTTTGGGCAAATTGACAGCATCCATCATCTTGTCACAAGCATCAATACATGCAGTGCAATTGATACATTCCAATTGTGTGCCATTTCTAATATCTATACCTGTAGGACAAACACGAACACATTGATTACAATCTATACAATCGCCTATAGTTCTTGTTTCATTTTTATGAAACTTTCCTCTTTGCTCTCCGCGTTTGTAATCGTAAGCTACTATGATAGAATCTCTATCAAGCAGCACACCCTGCATGCGGCCATAAGGGCAGATAACTGTACATATCTGCTCCCGCATCCATAAGTAAACAAAGAAGAAAATAGTAGTAAAAAGTATAAGTGCACTAAAACTACCCAGATTATTAAATAGGGGCTCTGAGACAAGTTTATACAGCTCATCAACCCCAATTATGTAAGCAAGGAAAGTGTTGGCAATTAAAAAACTAATTAACCAAAACAAGATGATTTTAGTAGTTTTTTTGATGATTTTAGTAGTTGACCATGGAGCATTGTTTAATAACTTTTGCTCATTAGCATTACCTTCAATCCAATACTCCACTTTTCTGAAAATCATTTCCATAAAAATGGTTTGAGGACAAGCCCAACCACAAAACACCCTCCCAAAAACTACTGTGAATAAAGCTATAAAGACAATAAAAACGATCATCCCGAGCGCAAATATGAAAAAATCCTGCGGCCAAAAAATTTGACCAAATAATATAAACTTACGCTCGAGGATATTTATTAGAAATATTGGGTGACCATCAACTTTTACAAATGGCAAACCGAAAAATAGAAAAAGATACAGAACAGTTGCAAACAATCTACGATTGTGCATCTTTCCTTGTGGCTTTTGAGGATATATCCAAATCCTTTTACCTTTACTATCTACTGTAGCAACCTTATCTCTAAATGTATCGTTTCTTGTTTCTTGCTGACTCATTTCTTCTAAATTGAATACACAACCCAAAAAGGATGTTGACTATGTATTTACTTTACAATTGTAGTGTCGTCTGCTTTTGCAGTTGGGGTCGATGCCTCAACAAATAAATCGCCTTGAGGGGCCTTTGGGGCTGCTGGCTTAGTACCTTTCAATGAGTGTACATAACTGGCAATTTGTTGTATTTGCAATGGAGAAAAATCGTCTTTCCAGCTTTTCATCCCTTTATCCTGCCAACCATATTTAATTGACTTAAAAACGTCTTTTATACCACCACCATGAAGCCAATAATCATCAACAAGATTGGGGCCTACACTACCACCACCATCAGCAAGATGACATGCTACACAGTTTTTGGTGTATAAATCTTTACCAATTGATATTGCACCTGCATCAACTAAAGCAATCACTGAATTTTCATCAACATTGTTTGCAGATTTTGCTAGATATGCCGCTTTTGCTGCTTCACCTTCTTCCATTTCAATAGCAAACTCTTCGGCAGAACTTGGAGCATCATGTGCTATGTGATATCTGTACATGTATATGAAACCTACAACTATAGTGAGGTAGAAACCATATTTCCACCAAGGAGGCAGACTATTGTCTAATTCTTTAATTCCATCGTAATCATGATCTAACAATACGTCTTTATCATCTTTGGCAGCTTTGTTAAATTCATCCCAGAACCAACTCTTTTGTGGAGCTGAAGTAACTTCTGCTTGTGGCACATTTCTAATTACTTTGAGCAATGTATTGATGTATATGACCATAGCAAAAATCACAATAAGCTCAAGTGCTATGATTGTAACAATTGTCCAAAAATCAGCAAATGACAGACCATCAATAGAAGTTGGGATTTGCCATGCAGCCGCACGTTCAGTGTTTTTACTCACCTCTTCAGTAGCATCTTGTGCATTGGCAACAAGAGAAGAAAATAATGAAGCTAGAATAAAAATTACAACTCCGACTTTGCTAGAAACAGATTGTTTATCCTTCTTTATTTTTTCTTTAGTTACCACGCCTAGCTGCTTAAGAATACTACCTAAAACACCTATAACAAAAAGTAAAACAATCATTAAAGAAACTAAGCTTAACAGAGTTGTATTATAGTGCTGTTCAACGTTTGTGCCATCCGCAGCATGTGTTATAGTTGTTGTCAACAATGCTATTAGAACAGAAAGTGTTGGTTTATTATTTAGTAAACGCATTTTAGTCTTTTTGAAAAATGATAGATAATTATGCATGTTCTTGTTCGGGAAATGGCATGTCCTTCATTTCCTTTATATAACCTTTGTCGGCCTTTAAAGCCCAAATAGCTACTATAGAAAAAAACAAGAAAAAGACTGCTAAGGATGTTAAAGGATAAATTCCTACACCAGTTATAGACTCGAGATAATTGATAAATTTCATTGCTTAGTTATTTAGTGGATTATCATTTTTGTTAGCCAATTTGATATCTGTACCTACTCTTTGCAAATAGGCTATAAGTGCTATTATTTCTTTATCGCTCTTAATAGCAATTTTATCTTGAGCCAGGCTATTAACTATTTTATTAGCTTGATTGAATAACTCAACATTGGCTACCTTATCAAAGTCGGCTTGGTATGGTACCCCCAATGACATCATAGCTCTTATTTTGGCTGCAGTCATTGCAGTATCTATTGAATTAGTGAACAACCAAGGATAGTTGGGCATAATAGAACCTGGAGAAGTACTTGATGGTTCATACATATGATTGAAGTGCCAGCTATCAGGATATTTTCCACCTATTCTTGCCAAATCTGGACCGGTACGTTTACTGCCCCATTGGAATGGATGATCGTAGACAAATTCTCCTGCTTTAGAATACTCACCATAGCGTACTACCTCGCTACGGAACGGTCTAACCATTTGACTATGACAAGTGTAGCAACCTTCGCGAACATATATATCTCTACCTTGAAGTTCGAGCGGGGTATATGGTTTTACACTTGAAATAGTAGGCACATTTGACTTAACCATGAAAGTTGGTATCATCTCTATAAAACCACCAATAGCTACAACAACTAAACTCCACACTAACATTTGTACAGGACGTCTTTCTATCCAGCTATGCCAGTGCATTTTGCCGTGAGGAACAAACACTTCGCTCAATGGAGCAGCTTCAGCAGCTTCTTCATCTAATACTGTGCCTGCCTTCATTGTTTTATAAAGGTTATAACACATAATCAATGCACCAATCAAAAAGAGCACACCACCAACACCACGCATAGCATAGAAAGGAATCATTTGCTTTACAGTATCCATGAATTGATACTTTAGTGTTCCTTCTGGAGTAAATTCTTTCCATGCAAGACTTTGCATAAAACCAGCCCAATACATAGGCACTACATAAAAAACAATACCTAACGTACCAATCCAAAAATGACGATTAGCTAACTTGATAGAGTATAGTTTAGTGCGGAAGATTTTTGGAATCAGATAGTACAGTATTCCAAAAGTTAAGAAGCCATTCCAACCGAGAGCGCCAACATGCACGTGAGCAATTGTCCAATCTGTAAAGTGACTAATTGCGTTTACATTTTTCAGGCTCAGCATAGGACCTTCAAATGTTGCCATACCATATGCTGTAACTGCTACTACCATAAATTTGAGTACTGGATCTTCGCGAACACGATCCCATGAACCACGAAGCGTTAATAGGCCATTGAGCATACCACCCCAAGATGGTGCAATGAGCATAATAGAGAAAACGGTGCCCAAAGACTGTGCCCAGTCGGGCAAAGCTGTATATAACAAATGGTGAGGGCCAGCCCATATATAAATGAATATCAACGCCCAGAAGTGAATAATAGATAACCTGTATGAATATACTGGTCTATTAGCCGCCTTTGGCATGAAGTAATACATGAGACCGAGATATGGTGTAGTGAGAAAGAATGCAACCGCATTATGACCATACCACCATTGCACCAAAGCATCTTGCACACCTGCATACCAAGAGTAAGATTTAGTAAGAGAAACAGGAATCTCTATTGAGTTGACTATATGGAGTAATGCTACAGTAACGAAAGTGGCGATATAAAACCAAATTGCAACATAGAGATGACGTTCACGACGTTTGAGGATAGTACCAAACATGTTCCATCCGAAAGCAACCCATACAAGTGCTATAAGAATATCAATTGGCCATTCTAGTTCAGCATATTCCTTACCAGTAGTAAAACCCATGAATAGAGATAATGCTGCTAAAACAATTATTGATTGCCAGCCCCAAAAATGGAATTTACTTAGCTTATCACTAAACATCCTTGCTTTACATAAACGCTGCAAAGAGTAGTAAACACCCATAAAAATACCATTACCTACGAATGCGAATATGACCGCATTGGTGTGAACCGGTCTTACGCGACCAAACGATGTAGGCCCAGTGCCGAAATTGAGTTGAGGATATACTAGCTGAAATGCAGCAAGTATGCCAGCCAGCATACCAACTATACCCCAAATAACTGTAGCATACGCAAACCACTTGACAATCTTATTGTCGTAGTGGAATTTTTCGGTTTGCGCTTGCCCATGCATGTGCAATTGTCCTTGTTCCATACTCTTAGCTGTTGTTTATATTATTGTTTTGAAGTGTTTTTAGAATAATCGTCTTCGAATAGCATACGCATTGCTGCGCCATCCCTATCTTCATATTGGTCAGTTTTTACCGACCAAATAAATGCTGCAAGAAATGCACCTGCTACCAGGATACTTACGGAAACCAAAACAAATAGTGCACTCATTTTTTAGGATTTGATTCACAAAACTACCCTGACAAAAAGGGGGGATACATGACGGCACTCAAACACAAACATGATTATGGTCAGTTGAAGTAAGACTATAGCATAAGAGCGTAATTTCGGAGTCTTCAAAAAACAATACTAGCAGACATAGAATTGGTAGTTTGACAGGGAATAAAAAGTAGCAGTTTATAACTTTACAGATAGAATGATGACTACAAATTTTAGCTACATAAGTGCTGAAAGCGCAGTGCAATTGATAGAGAGCAATACTCGTGTATTCTTGCATGGAAGTGCTGCCACACCTGTGCCACTTATCAATGCACTGCTTAACAGAGCAGGTGAGATTACTAATGTGGAATTGGTATCTATATCTATGTATGGTGCTATAGACTGGGATAGGCCTGCTGTATTGAATAGCTTTTATCTCAACTCGCTGTTTGTATCTAACAATATAAGAGGATGGGCAAACTCTGAACATGGGCAATATGTACCAGTATTTTTGAGTGAAATACCGCAATTGTTTGACAGAAATATATTGCCAATTGATGTGGCCATTGTACAAGTGTCTGTACCAGATGAACATGGATACTGTACTCTTGGCACATCGGCGGATGTGGCTGTGAGCGCAGTAAGGAATGCAAGAAAGGTGATAGCTATGGTGAACCCTAAAATGCCAAGAGTGTTGGGTGATGGAATAGTACATGTGAGTAAGATAGATGCCATGGTGTGGTGTGAAACAGACTTGCCTGAGGTGAACTATGCTGCCAAAATAGATGACCGATCTATACGAATAGGTGAAATTGTAGCCTCGCACATAGAAGATGGATCAACCTTGCAAATGGGTATAGGTGCTATACCAGATGCGGTACTGGCGAGCTTGAACAATCATAAACATTTGGGTGTACACACAGAAATGTTTTCTGATGGTGTGGTGGACCTAGTGAGTAGAGGTGTGGTAGATAACTCTAAGAAGAAAATACAAGCAGGGAAAATAGTTACCTCATTTGTGCTGGGAACAAAAAAGGTGTATGACTTTGTGAATAATAATATGGCGGTAAACTGCATGGATGTAGGTTTTGTGAATGATGTGGCTGTGATAAAAAAGAATCCTAAAGTGGTGGCTATAAATAGTGCGATAGAGATAGATATAACTGGCCAAGTATGTGCAGACTCTATAGGTACTCTTCAATACTCAGGGATAGGTGGACAGATGGACTTTATGAGAGGCGCTGCACTATCTGATGGGGGGAAACCTATAATAGCATTACCGTCTATAACAAGTAAGGGGGCCTCTAGGATAGTGCCTTGCCTGAAGGAGGGTGCTGGTGTGGTAACTACCAGAGGGCATATACACTATGTGGCTACAGAGTATGGAATGGTGAATCTGTATGGAATGAATATGCGCCAACGAGCAGCACTACTGATTAAAATAGCACATCCGGACCATAGGGAAATACTGGAGCGTGCATACTTTGAAAGATTTGGGGGGAGTGTAAAAGGCATATAGGCATTGTATTAGGATAGGTTATTGATATATAATTAGTCGTCGAAGCCTTTTATTTTTTCGAGCTCGTGGATGGAGAAGGGGCAATAGTGGACTTCATCTTTACCATCTTTGTTTTTGGCAAACCATATGCAGTCGTACATATTGGGGTTGTACATGTTTGATAATACATCGTAGTGGGGACCGCGGACTGTCATTTCGGGGCCGCCGGAAACTAGCCGAACTTTATCGCCTACTTTAAATTGTTGTGTTGTGTTCATAGAAGTGGCATTTGGGTCAAAAGTAGTGAGGGGTGTGTAGGTAATAGTTGATAGCCATCATTATATGATATGTTTTTGGTCAGGTTGGGTCTTCGTCATCGTTTGGGATGAGGTGGGCACACTTGCGGGCTAATAGACATATACTGATGCCAATAGCCAGCATGAGATACTGTATATAGACAAAGTGGTGTATGAGGTAAACCTGAAAGAGTATCCAGAACATGAGGGTGGCCCCCTGAACGAAGGCTGCCCTGGCGGCGCGGGGAGAGGAGCGGAGTGTGAGGTAGGCTGCGTGGAGCCCCCCTACCCCATTGGCTACTATAAGGATGAGGCCCGGGACAATAAATGTTTGGAAGGGTGTGAACTCGAGAAAGTGTACGTGTATGTCGAGGAGGCTACCATCGGGGGCGATGAGTAGGGAGGTACCTGCGTAAAAAGTGACTACGCTATTGAGGAGTAACAATAGCAGTAGTGGATATCTGATAAGAGGAGGCATTGATTGGCAAATAAAAGTAGTGCTTTTTTGGGGAGGAATGATAAACATCAGTTTGGAGGGGTGTGGATGATAATGATAATCAGGTGTGGGAGTGATGGTGGTCATGGGGGGAGGTGTGGTGTGGGGATACCTTTGTGAAAAATAAAGGGAATGAAAAAGATACATATTTCGCATGTAGGTAATGAGCATAACAGATGGTTGAGGGCTCTGGAATTTTATAAGACTGAAATTGGGATTCAGAAAAATTTGCTGACTGAGGTGGCCTCTAAGAATAGTGGCAGTGATATGCTGCGTGAGGTGGAGCATTTTGAGAATGCGTTTAAGGTGCAGATAGATAATATAGACCGGATAGCGCATGATATACATGTGAACCTGGATAGTATAAGCAATGCTGCGCAACATGCTAATGCCGGATATATAGATGGTGCGCTGGTGGAACAACATGATGCTATAGGTGCCCGGTATGAAACCGAGGAAAAGCTGGCTAATGAGTTGATTCAAGGTTTTAGGAGGTTTGCTGAAAAGTGGATGTAGGCAACTGTAAGATATGATTGGGGGTGATGATAGGGAGTTTATTTCAATAGTTTTCATGCTAGCTATTGGTTAGTTGGATATGGTTTAGTTGATACTGACTGTAAATTCCCTTACAAGGTTCTGGTTCTCCAGAACCTTTTTTGCTATTGGGGGATATGGAAGGTTTTTGCGCATTTTTGATTTTTTGAGGGTTTAGGATAAGTGGTTGATAATCAATGGGTTGTGCGGGTGTGGAGGTGTGTTTTTGCGCACTTTTTGCTCATTCTTTTTGCGCATTGGTTTTTTGTAATGTGTGGCATGGGTTTGCTGTGGATAGTGCATGGATTGATAGCTGATGTGTGGTAGGTGTGCTGCATGTTTTTTGTGGGTGGGGGCTGATGGGTTGGTTGATGTTGCTTGTGATGGTTAGTGCATGGCAACTGTGTGGTTGTGGGTTTAATGTAGGTGCGTGCGAATGTAGGTTGGATTTTTTAGGGTGTGAAATTGGGTTTTGAGGATGATACACTTATCTGTGCAGCTTAGTACAGTTATCTGTGCAGGACTATACAGATAGGTGTAGTAAGTTAATACAGTTTTATGGGTGTTTTTGTGAGGTGGAATGTGTGGGAATGCAGGCTGGGATTGAGTTATGCAAAATAGTGCCTATGTGGTGTAAGTGTAGTAAGCTGAACAATTGTAGTTGAACAGTTTTGGTGAGGGATGGGGAGGTATGTATTAGATGAAATTTGAGTGTGTTATTGGTGCTATATTTAGACAAATAGAGTGAGAAAAGGAGAATAATTTGTTGTTAGATCTGTGTGGGCTGGGTAAATACTGTTAGTGAGTATCCCAGCTCGAGCATGTTGGTAGAAAATAAGAACTACAATGGCGGGAATTTGATGAGTAAATACTCAGTGTGTAGTGCCCTGCTCGAGCTTGTTGGTCAGAAAATAAGACCAACAAGGGCGGAAAAGTGATATAATGAGCAAAATAAACGAATCATTTTGTCGATTATAGATAGAAATTACATTGACACAAAAGTGTGTAAGTGTCAGTTTCACAACACTTTATCAGCAATAGAAATAAATATTTGAAATATTGCCAACATCTAAATGGCATTGTAATTAGCTTTATAAAAGTAAGTAGCATAGATAGTGGAACTGGTTATGATGGATAAACAGTCATTGAAACTGTAAAACACTCACGTTGAGCTGCCTACTTATTAATAAAAGAAAAACAAGAAGTAATCACTAAGATGTAGGCCTATATAAAGGTGAAAGTGCAACAAGTGAATAGATAGAATAAGATAAGCTGCAAATTTATTGGTTGCTACCCAAGCATAATAGACAAATAAACGTCTTATAATGTAGCGTGACTATTAACTATAAATTATGAAGCAGCTTTTTACCTTTTTATTATTGATTGTGATGATACCATGGTGCCAGGCGCAGATAATTACCACTGTGGCGGGAGGTGGGACGACAGCCCCTGGAGATGGAGGGCAAGCAATTGAAGCCAAACTACAAAGACCAACTGGTGTTGCTGTTGATGCAACAGGCAACTTATATATATGCGACCGTAATGCTAATAGAGTAAGAAAAGTAACTTCTGATGGAATGATTACAACATTTGCTGGTACAGGTGTAGCAAACTATAGTGGCGATGGTGGGCCTGCGACAGCCGCAGATATTAAAGGGCCATACAGTGTTGCAATTGATAATGCCAATAATGTCTATATAGGTGAGCAATCGGGGGTTGTTCGTAAGATAAACACATCAGGTATTATTTCCACCTACGCCGGTATAGCCACACCTGGTTTTAGCGGTGATGGAGGCCATGCCAATGCCGCTCAACTAAACGGCCCCAGTGGAATAGCTATTGATGCGGCCAGTAACATGTATATAGCAGATATTGACAATAATCGTATCAGAAAGATTGACCAGTTCGGGATTATAACAACAATAGCAGGTACTGGAGCTACTTTGTATAATGGAGATAATATACCCGCAATGGATGCTAACTTATATTCACCTGCGGGAGTCTCCGTTGATAATTTCGGGAATATATATGTTGCTGAGTCTCGTAATCATCGCATACGTAAAATCAACCCTTTGGGTATAATCATGACCATAGCAGGTTCTGGTACTTTGGGCTTTAGTGGCGATGATGGCATCGCAAATTCAGCAAACTTGAATAACCCTATTGGTATTTGTGTGAATAATACAGGTGATGTTTATTTTAGTGATGTATTAAATATGCGTATTCGGAAAATAAACAGTAGTGGCATTATCTCTACTGTGGCAGGCAATGGTCTAAGTGGTTCCGATGGGGATGGCGCAAATCCGATATTTGCAAGCATAAGTTCTCCGATTGGTATATGTTTAAGTAATACTGGAGGCATGTATATAGCATCAACTGATCGTGTTAGATATATTGAAGGCATTGTTTCTGTTGAAACGATTAATAATTATGAACAAAATAGCCTTATAATATACCCTAACCCTAATAATGGAAAATTCACAATTGGCTGTTCATCAAGGCTAGTGGAGCTAAACGATGTGATAGTAACTGATATGCTGGGAAAAGTAGTGTATAAAGCAGAGGGAGTGAAGGGGCAAAGTATAGATATAAACCTGAAAGTGCCTAGTGGAATGTATGAGGTGCAGCTGCAAGGAGAACGCAATAGCATGACACAAAGAATAATGGTGCAACACTAAAACCAGCAATAGAACCACCTAATGAATAACCGTATGAAGCAGCTTTTTGCCTTTTTATTATTGATGGTAATGTCACCTTGTTGCCAAGCACAGATAATAACAACTGTGGCAGGTAATGGACATAATGGGTATGTAGGCGACGGTGGACAAGCTACTGATGCTAGCTTATATCATCCAAGTGGAGTTGCAACAGACAACGCAGGAAACATCTATTTATCTGATTCCAAACATCACTGCATTAGAAAAATAAATAATACTGGTATTATTGAGACGATAGCAGGAACGGGCATAATGGGATATGGTGGAGATGGTGGACAAGCGACAAATGCTCAATTAAAATATCCAACAAGAATTGCTCTTGATGATGCAGATAATCTATATATAGTAGACAATGGTAATTATCGTATTCGTAAAATAAATGCGGCTGGTGTAATAAGTACTATAGCTGGGAATGGAACAGCTGGGAATACGGGAAATGGAGGAATGGCCACTGATGCACAAATAAACGCTTCGCCTGGTCTTGTGATAGATGAACAGAATAACATATACTTTAGTGATGTTACCCAACATACCAT
>CALRKH020000047.1:0-24209 GCA_943367855.1 Asaia bogorensis
TGCCCGATACAGAGCCGTCTTGGACTATTGGCAGTTGGATACCTGACGCATCTTGCAAATATTTTTGTAGCACCTTAGCCGATCTTGCCTCTAAAGGTGTAGGCTGAGCTGGAACAACAATACTATATTGTGGAGCGTCTTTGCCTGCAATAGTAAGATTTTGAGCATTGCTATTACATGCACTTATAGCCCAACTAGCTAACATAAGCTGATAAATAAATTTCATCTGGAAACACGGCTCTAATTGTTGCACAAGCCGGCAGCAAAGATATGCTATAGTTATTGGGTAAAATGGGAGCCAGCACTTAGATAATAGTAAGCTGCCCGACCAGGAGTTTTGTAAAATAATGCTGCTATTGAGCAGCGAACATGATTGAATAAAAAGAAGATATATAAAGCGTATAGTTGGTAGTATTTAATAGCATATAGACTGACAAAATAGGCATAAATGGAGACCCAAAAATGCTGCTTCACTGCCAAAAATACATGCTACAGTTTTGATAAACAGCTAAACTCTGTCAAAATAGCATCAAAATGAACGATAATGGCGAATGGCACGAAATGTGATGTTAGTAGTACAAAACTGATTATTAAACTCAAAAATTTACAGATCATGGCAAAAAGCGTTAACATCACTCCATTGCACGACAGGGTAATTGTAAAGACAGCTCCGGCTGAGGAAAAAACTGCAGGTGGCATCATCATCCCCGACACTGCTAAGGAAAAGCCGCAACGTGGCACTGTAATAGCAGCAGGACCAGGTAAAAAAGATGAGCCTATGACCGTAAAAGCAGGCGATACAATACTGTATGGTAAATATGCAGGAACAGAGGTTAGCTTAGAAGGAGAAGATTACCTTATAATGCGCGAGAGCGACATTTTGGCTATTATATAATAGGTAGCCTAAAACGATAGAAGCAAAAGAAAAAGATTCTCTTTAAACAAACTAATAAAAATAAATAAGCAACATATGGCAAAGCAACTTTTTTTCAATATCGAAGCACGCAACAAAATGAAACGCGGCGTAGACGTATTGGCAGACGCAGTAAAAGTGACATTAGGCCCTAAAGGTCGTAATGTAGTGATCGAGAAAAAATTTGGCGCACCTAGCGTTACAAAGGATGGTGTAAGCGTAGCTAAAGAAATAGAGCTAGAAGACAGCATTGAAAACATGGGTGCACAAATGGTAAAAGAAGTGGCCTCTAAAACTGCTGACATAGCAGGAGATGGTACTACTACTGCTACTGTTTTGGCTCAGTCTATCATAAGCGAAGGTTTGAAAAACGTAGCTGCTGGCGCTAACCCTATGG
Organism: Asaia bogorensis; assembly: GCA_943367855.1. Classification (GTDB taxonomy): domain Bacteria; phylum Bacteroidota; class Bacteroidia; order Chitinophagales; family Chitinophagaceae; genus Nemorincola. Next base: position 1,311 of record CALRKH020000047.1, read on the forward strand.
ACCTGAAAAGAGGCATAGATAAGGCGGTAAGTGCAGTGGTGGAAAACCTTAAAAAACAATCGGAAAAGGTAGGTAACGACAATAAGAAAATTGAGCAAGTAGCATCAATATCTGCCAATAACGATTCGGCTATAGGTAGCCTAATAGCTCAGGCTATGGCCAAAGTAGGCAATGAAGGTGTGATAACTGTAGAAGAAGCAAAAGGCACTGAAACTACTGTAGAAGTAGTGGAAGGTATGCAATTTGACCGTGGCTACCTGAGTGCATATTTTGTGACAAACACAGAAAAAATGCAAGTTGAGTTGCAAAATCCTTATATTCTCATTTATGAGAAAAAAGTAAGCACTCTAAAAGATATACTTCCAATATTGGAAAGCGTTGTTCAAAGCGGCCGTCCATTGTTGATAATAGCTGAAGACGTAGACGGCGAAGCATTATCTACATTGGTAGTAAACAAACTACGTGGATCTCTGAAAATAGCTGCTGTAAAAGCACCAGGATTTGGTGACCGCCGCAAAGAAATGCTGCAAGATATAGCTGCATTGACTGGTGGAACAGTAATAAGCGAAGACCAAGGATATAAGCTAGAAAATGCTACTATAGCATATCTGGGTCAGGCAGAGAGCATCACAATAGACAAAGACAACACTACTGTAGTAGGTGGTAAAGGTCAGAAAGATGCTATAGATGCACGCATCAACCAAATAAAAACACAAATAGAAACTACCACTAGCGACTACGACCGCGAAAAACTGCAAGAGCGTCTTGCCAAACTGAGTGGCGGTGTAGCAGTACTATACGTAGGTGCATCTACAGAGGTAGAAATGAAAGAAAAGAAAGACCGTGTAGATGACGCATTGCATGCAACACGTGCAGCAGTAGAAGAAGGTATAGTGCCAGGTGGTGGTGTAGCTTACATACGCTCTATAGAAGCTCTTGATAGTGTATCTACTGATAACGCAGATGAAAAAACAGGTGTTGCAATAGTGCGCCGCTCACTAGAAGAGCCACTACGCCAAATAGTAGCTAACGCAGGTCTTGAAGGATCTATCATAGTGCAAAAAGTAAAAGAAGGCAAAGCTGATTTTGGTTTCAATGCTCGCACTGAGGTATACGAAAACATGCTTGCAGCAGGTGTAATAGACCCAACTAAAGTGAGCCGTATAGCACTAGAGAATGCAGCATCAATAGCTAGTATGTTATTAACTACAGAATGTGTGATAGCTGACAAACCAGAACCAAAAGCACCAGCTGGAGCACCAGGTGGCATGCCAGGCGGAATGGGTATGGACTACTAGTAGTAAGCAAACATTAAATAATCTAAAAATACCTCTCGGCTGTAGCCGGGAGGTATTTTTTTGTGATTGAAAAATAAATTTGCAATATCAGTTTTGTAACGTAATTTTACGTTACAAAACTAAAAACAACGATGAACAGCTTAACTAAAGCAGAAGAAGAGGTGATGCAAGTGATATGGGGACTGAATAGATGTATGGTGAAAGACATAATAGATGAACTAGGCAGCCCAGACATTCCACATAGCACCATATCATCGGTGGTAAGAATACTGGAAAAGAAAGGGTTTGTAGGACACAAGGCATATGGAAAGACACACGAATATTACCCAATTATAACCAAAGAAGAGTATGCTAACCGTGGAGTGAACAGTTTGATAGAAAAATACTTTGGGGGAGAACCGCAGAAGCTGGTTAGTTTTCTTGTAAAGAAGGAACGGTTGAATAAAGAAGAATTAGCAGCACTCATGAAAGATATTGAACAACTAAACGACAACTAGACATGATAACAGCATTTGTTAGCACTACATCTATATGGGGCATAACATTGGTTAGCTATGAAATTTTACTTAGAAAGGAATCATTTCATTCGTTCAACAGGTTCTATCTTCTGAGCATGCTAATAATTGGCGTAATAGTGCCATACATCCATATATTACCCAAGGACACTCAATATACTATGCTACCAGAATGGATAACAAGCACAGGAGGTGTAATAAATGTGGAAAGCATTGCACCAGCAACAACCGAGACCTACTATTATTGGATTTTGGCTTTGTATCTGATAGGTGTGAGCTATAAACTAATAGGATTAGCAAGAGAAATACTACTGCTTCAGAGATGGCATAAAGATGGGGAAACAGAAAAGATTGGTAAATGGACGATAATACGCACTCAAAATACGCATGCGCCATTTTCTATAGGTAATTATATATATCTAAGCAAGAACAACCAATATAATGATGATGAAACGGAGATGATAATGAAACACGAACAAGCACATGGAAAAATGTTGCATGTTGTAGATATAATTATTATGCAGGCTATAGGAATTATGTATTGGTTCCATCCATTTGTAAAGGCTATTGAAAAAAGGTTGCTTATGATACACGAATATCAAGCAGATAAAAAAGCTGCAGAACACCCCAAAGAATACTGCATGTTTTTGCTAGAACAGGCTACAATGCCTATAATGCCAACTACCAGGATATCATTTAATCGTTCACCCATAAAAAATAGAATTAAAATGCTAACAAAAAAATCGGCTCGACTAGCCCAGTGGAAGAAATTATTTATCGTTCCTTCAATTGCACTAAGTGTACCATTGCTTGGACATAAGGGAACAGCAATGCCCAATTTGACAGGTAATGTAACTCAAAAAACAAATGAAGGCAAAACAGAATCTGCATCTACTGCTTATGACATGATGCAATATTTATCGACAAACATAAAGTACCCCCCAAAAGCAAAAGAGCAAAAGACACAGGGGAAAGTAATTGTTGTATTTACAGTGACAGAAAAAGGTGAGGTAAATGATGTGAAGATAAAAAGAGGCCTATCGGAAGAATGTGATAATGAAGCAATGAGAGTAGTGAAAGCAATGCCTAAATGGAATCCTGCAAAAAAAGATGGCATAGCCGTGTCCTCTGAAATGTATTTGCCCATTACTTTTAAGTTGTAAGCTAAGATGCATAAATTAGTTGAGCGCTAGGAAAGCTTTACCTAATTATAGAAGTAGTTTATACATTTGCCCAACCAATAGGTTGGGCAAATCGGCATGAAAAACACAGAACGAATATTTGGTCTTGATATACTTAGAGCAATAGCCATAACAACAGTAGTTTTTTATCATTCGGCACCAATCCTTAGTCAATTAAATTATATACCCGGGATTGGTAGATTAATCCATAGTATACTTGCATTAACAGAGCCACTAGGTATTCTTGGAGTTGGGTTGTTTTTTGTGTTAAGTGGATATCTGATAGGTGGAATCTTAATTAGAACTTACACTAATTCAGATCATTATACTATTGAAGAGATCAAGACTTTTTGGGTTAGACGGTGGTTTAGAACAATTCCTAATTATTGGTTTGTATTGACTGTTGCAATAATTTTATATTCCTTAAAAGGTATTACCACTTTTGACTGGACGTATATTCGCTACTATCTTTTCGTTCAAAATTTATGGTATAAACATCCGCAGTTTTTTCCTGAAGCATGGAGCTTGGCAGTAGAAGAATGGTTTTACTTATCTGTGCCCGTAATACTCTATTTATATTCTAGGATATACAAAAACATCACCAAACAAAAAGTTATACTAAAAACTGTCATTACTTATTTAGCAACGTTTTTGACTATCAAAATAATATTTACAAGTAGCATCATTACTAATCCGCTATATTTTGATTGGGGAGTAAGAAAGATAGTTTTCTTCAGATTGGATGCAATTGCTTACGGTGTACTAGTTGCCTATTTAACAAAATATCATTCAGATAAATTATTAAAGCATAAGAGATCTCTTTTAGTATTAGGAATAACAGGTCTGAGCATATTAACTGCAATACACTATGTGGGTATTCATCCAGCAATAAGACTATATCAAAAAAGCCAAGGTTACCGTTTATTTCATAATTCCTTTTTGATAACTGCGCTTTCTGTATCATTTGCTGCCCTAATACCTTATGCTGCAAATGTTGCTAGAGCAAGCAACAACTTGTTCGGAAGTTTCATAACTTTTATAAGTAAAATAAGCTACTCTATGTACCTTATACACTTTACACTCATTTTATTGCCATTTTGGAAACCACAATATGCTACTGTGGGTAATTGCATACCTATATTTATTTTGTATTGGTTACTGGTTTTTCTTTTTTCTTGGTTACTTTATAAGTTTATAGAGGAGCCTGGCATGAGACTACGTAATAAGATGACAAAAGCAGAGGGGTGATTTAATAGTTGTAATTTAAAAGTATTGTAATAGAGTTTTACATAGAAGCTGCAAACAGTGCAACAATAACAATACATGGAACTAATCTTTTGGCAGGGCATCATAAGTATTCATCAACAATCTTTTTTAGAAGAAGTAGCGAAACTGCCTGATATAAAAAGTGTGACACTTGTAGTAGCACAAACAATATCGGACTACAGAAAGAATATGGGTTGGGATGTGCCTGAAGTAGCTGGATTGGACCTAATAGTAGCACCTGACAATACAAAAATAGATGAACTGATAGCAAATAGGCCTGATGCTGTGCACATAATGGGAGGCATAAAGGTTGGCGAAATGCTGAACTATGCCTTTGATAAATGTGTGAGTAACCATAGGAGAATAGGAATAATGACAGAGCCTTATAATGCTGATGGAATAAAAGGCAAGCTACGATCGTTGAAGTATAAATACCAGATAGGGCGATATGGCAAACATATTGATTTTGTATTGGCAATAGGCAACGAAGGTATGAGCCAGTACAAGCAACTCGGCTATGATATAAGCAAGTTGTTTGCCTGGGCTTATTTCATAAATGTAACCAAATATAAAACTGAAGATAATGCTACTGATGAAGTAATCAGATATTTCTACTCTGGTCGGCTAGAAGGAGCAAAGGGCATTCTAAAGTTTTTGAATGCCCTATTATCCAATGCGAATCAAAACTATAGATTCACTATATGCGGTAGTGGCCCAGATGAGCAATTGATGAAGGAAGCCATAGATAAGGCTGGAGCTAATGATAGGATAACGATACAATCTTTTATGCCCCATAAAGAGTTGCTGAAATTGTATAAAGATGCCGACTGGGTGGTGCTACCTAGTGCAGGAAAAGATGGATGGGGTGTGATAGTAAGTGAAGGTTTGCTTAATGGATGTAAAGCAATATGTAGTGTAAGGTGTGGCGCATCGGCTGTAGTAAGAGATGGCTGGAATGGAGTAACCTTCTCTTGGGAAACACCTGATGAAGTAAATAAAGCGATAGAGCAGAGCATGAACACATCGACATTTGCATGTTATAAAGAGCTATCGGAATGGGCTAGCAAAACACTAAGTGCAGCGGCTGGCGCAAAGTATCTGAGTACAATATTATCACACATATACGCAAATGGGGCAGTGCCCATAACCCCCTGGAAAGAACAATGATATTAATAGATGGCCTGTATATAAACAAGGGCGGCGGAGCAGTGCTTCTAGAATACCTAATAGAGGAGATAGTAAAGAAAAACGTAGTGTCACAATTCCACTTCCTATTAGACCCGCGCTTCAAAGTGCCGCCATCTATAAGTGGACATTACACTACAGTAGCTAATAAAATGAGTGCACGCAAAGCCTTTTATGTGCGCACTAAACAAGATTATAGTGCAGTGTTCTGCTTTGCCAACACCCCTCCACCTGTAAAACTAAGGGTGCCAGTGTATACCTATATGCATAACCAGAAATTACTGGAAGCCCCACTAAGAAAATTTGAAAGAATGTTCTGGACCCAATACCTAAAATATTTGGTCATAAAATGGTTTAACAGGAACACTGATTACTACATAGTACAAACCCCACACATGGTAGCAGCACTGTGTAGCATAAACTTGAAGCAGCCTCGAGAAATACTTACAATTCCATTTTACGACAACTCTAAGTACAAACAAACTGGCATACCGTTTGAAAAGAGGAATACGAATAGTTTTGTTTTTGTGAGTAACCCTTCTCCTCAGAAGAACTACCCTACCCTATTGGCTGCTTGGGAATTGCTACTGGCAAGAGGATTAACACCTACACTACATGTAACAATAGACAACACTGGTCCGCAGCTAATAGAGCAGATAAAGATGCTAAATAGTAAAGGTGCACAGATCATCAATCATGACTATGTGGACCCTAAAGAGCTATATGCTACTAATCAGTTTTTAATATTTCCGTCGGTAATGGAAAGTTTCGGCCTACCACTAATAGAAGCTGCTGATAGTGGTATGAAAATAATAGCATCTGACCTGCCCTATGTATATGATGTTGTGACTCCTAGTTTAGTGTTTGACACAAAGGTAGCAACATCAATAGCCGATGCGGTAGAAAAGGCAATGGAACAAAGTGAACAACTAGCAGTGCCTACTATCAACACACATAATAAGATAAATGAGCTTATAGATTTACTGTTGGCCCACAACTAACGATATGTAGTAAAAGTGGCGAGGAAAAAGTGTCTAGATTTGTGAACAACTATGTTGGTGGTATAAAAAAGTTCCCGACGCACCAAGGTACGTCGGGAAAGGACTGTGCTTACTAACCCATCGTTAGCAGGACAAATGTCAGAAAAAAGTTTTGGATTTGGAAATAAAATTTATCTCCATATTGCACACATACCATATTTGATTAAATATTGGTTTGGTGTCTAATTACATAGTAAAGTAGCGTTGCTATAAAAGTATAAGATAAAAGAATGGTGTATTTAGACACTTAGCAACATTGCAATTGACTACTTTTGTCACTAGAAACAATCTGAATTGAGCCATAAATTACACGTATTAGCAATTGCTGCCCACCCTGATGATATAGAATTGAGTGCAGGTGGCACATTAATAAAACACGCACAGAAAGGACAAGCTGTAGGCATACTAGATTTGACGATGGGAGAACTAGGAACGAGAGGAAATGCTGAGCTGCGCCTGAAAGAGGCAGCTGATGCTGGTAAGGTAATGGGAGTGACCGCACGCGAAAACGCCACACTACGCGATGGTTTCTTCAAAAATGATGAAGAAAGCCAACGTAATTTGATAAAATGGATTCGTTTCTTTAGGCCAGAGATTGTAATAGCAAATGCACTTGAAGATAGGCACCCTGACCACGGGAAAGGAGGCAGACTAATAGCTGATGCCTGTTTTTTGTCGGGATTGAGGAAAATAGAGACTGAGTGGGAGGGAAAGAAACAGGAGCAATGGCGACCACGCAGAGTGTATCACATGATACAGGATAGGCTTTACAATCCTAACATAATTGTAGACATAAGTGAAACCTTTGAGGAAAAGATGGCTGCAATCAAGTGTTATAAATCTCAGTTTCACGATCCTAAGTCTGGCGAACCAGAGACATATATATCTACAGGAAAATTTCTGGAAGAAATAACAGCCAAAGATATGCTATGGGGCAAAAGAATAGGCGTGCGTTATGGAGAGGCATTTATATGTGAGAATGTGCCTGGAATAGCGGACCTAGATGCATTAATTTTGCCCGAAATGCCGTAATAAACATCATTTTGTGGAAAACGTTCTACTTTTTTTCATCTTTTATTTTTTGTTTCTGAATTTTACTCTTACCTTTGCAGTCCCAAAAAATTATAAATAATCATGGCTCGCGTTTGTCAGGTAACAGGTAGAAAACCAGTAGTTGGTCACAAAGTATCGTTCTCTAACAAGAAAGCTAAGCGCCGTTTTCTGCCCAACTTGCAGACTAAGCGTTTCTATCTTGTAGAAGAAGATCGTTGGGTAACTATTAAGCTTACTGCCGATGCTATCCGCACCATCAACAAAAATGGCTTGCTTTCTGTAGTTAAGGAGCTTCGTGCCAATGGTGTTGCTATCTAATTAAATTTCGAAAGAAAAGTAAACTTTTTATAAAATGGCTAAAAAAGGAAACCGCGTTCAGGTAATAATGGAGTGTACTGAGCACAAAGGTACCGGTCTACCCGGCACCAGCCGCTACATCACTACCAAAAACAAAAAGAACACAACTGAGCGTTTGGAGTTGAAAAAATATAATCCACTCCTGAAACGAGTAACAGTTCACAAAGAAATTAAGTAATCCAGCTAAAATAATTTAATAATGGCAAAAGCAGCTAAAACCGCGATAAAGAAAGACCCTAAACTGGCAGCAGAAGCTAAGAACTATACAAAAGTTATCAAAGCTGTTCGCAGTCCTAAATCTGGCGCATATACCTTCAAAGAAGGCATGGTGCACAAAGATAAAGTAAAGGACTTTTTGGCAAACTTAAAATAAGCCGCCCCTCTAGGCCCGGGACACTCACTCATACACTATAGGCTCCTGGACCTATAACCATATTACAGCCACTCCCTCAAAGGGTGGCTTTTTTAGCTATATTGAACCTGATGCAGATATCTATATTCATTGCGCTACCAGCCGTCACAGCATTAACTGCGGTGCTAACTGCACGTTTCGTAATTTATTCAATATTGTATCCCCTGACTCCTAAATCAATAGGAGGAATATCGGCGCATGGCTATCTATTAGCCAATAAAGAATTAATAGGCAATGAAATAGGCAAGGTATTGCCAACAATGGCTGAGCCAATAGCTAATCAATTATCGCTGTCGGATCTTAGCCAAATGACACCAGTTATAGAAGAGCATCTGGATAAATATCTACGTATAAGACTGAAAGAGAAATTGCCAGTTATTGCATCTTTCATAGGAGAACAAACAATTGTGAAGCTAAAGGCTAGCATGCTGGAGGAAATAGAGCTTTTATTGCCTATCATCTTATCTAAGTATGTACAAACCACACTAACTAATGCAACTATTAGCAGTAAAATAGAAGCTGCAATTGCAGATATAAACCCCAACAAAATAGAAAATATAATGGGGCCAATAATAAGAAAGGCACTCAGGAAAAACACACTAATTTTTGGGATAATGGGTATCATTCCAGGCTTAGTAGCAGCGGCAATATTGCATATGCTGGCTTAAGTTTCAACCTATTATTAAAATAGTACTTTTACGCACCTACAATTTGGCTTAACAGCAATTATAAACAATAAAATGAACGAAAAAGAAATAGCTAAAAGGCGAACATTTGCCATTATATCTCACCCAGATGCTGGTAAAACAACACTTACAGAGAAACTATTGTTGTTTGGTGGTGCTATACAAGTAGCAGGTGCGGTGAAGAGCAATAAAATAAAAAAACATGCTACTTCTGACTTTATGGAAATAGAGCGGCAGAGGGGTATCTCTGTAGCAACATCTGTAATGAGTTTCGAGTATAATAATACACTGATCAACTTACTAGATACTCCTGGTCACAAGGACTTTGCCGAAGACACCTACCGCACACTGACTGCTGTAGATAGCGTGATATTAGTGATAGATAGCGTGAATGGTGTAGAAGATCAGACACGTAAGCTAGTAGAGGTGTGCCGTATGAGAGCTACCCCTATAATAGTGTTTGTAAATAAACTGGATAGAGATGGCAAGTACCCGTTTGACCTGCTGGATGAAATAGAGAAGGAGTTGAAAATAAACTTACATCCACTGTCTTGGCCTATAAATATGGGCAAGGAATTCAAAGGTGTGTACAATCTTTATGATAGCAGTTTGAATTTGTTTACAGCCAATCAGAAGTCGACAAATGAAAACTCGCTACCAATAGCTGATATAAAAGATGAAGTACTCAATAAATACATAGGGGAACGTGATGCTGCACAACTGAGAGAAGATGTGGAACTGCTAGATGGCGTTTATGGTACGCTGGATGTGCAGAGATATCTAGATGGTAATATATCTCCAGTATTTTTCGGGTCGGCAGTGAACAACTTTGGCGTAAAAGAACTGCTGGATACTTTTATAAGAATAGCCCCAGCTCCACAAGGAAGAGACACAAATAAAAGACATGTAGACCCTACAGAAAACAAGTTTACTGGATTCATTTTCAAGATACACGCAAATCTTGACCCAAGACATAGAGATAGAATTGCATTTTTGAGGGTATGCTCGGGCAGATTTGCCAGAAATACGTATTACAAACACACACGTCTAGAAAAAGACGTAAGATTTTCTAACCCATATTCATTTTTGGCACGGGAGAAGGATGTGATAGAAGAGGCTTTTCCGGGTGATGTAGTAGGTTTGTTTGACACTGGTAGTTTTAAAATTGGCGATACGCTTACAGAAGGAGAAATAATGAACTTTACCGGCATTCCAACATTCTCTCCAGAAATTTTCAAAGAGTTGGTGAATAAAGACCCTATGAAAACCAAACAACTGGAAAAAGGTGTGCAACAACTTACAGATGAGGGTGTAGCTCAATTGTTTACTCAACATGGTGGTAACAGAAAAATTATAGGCTGTGTGGGTGAACTTCAATTTGAGGTAATACAATACAGACTGCTGCAAGAATATGGTGCATCATGCGCTTTCCAACCTTTGTCTTTTTATAAGGCATGCTGGATAACAGGAGATAAAAAAGCTTTGGAGGATTTCATTCGTTTTAAACAAAGCAATGTGATGACCGATAAGGATGGCAACTTAGTATATCTGGCCCAAAGTGAATGGTTTTTGAATACGGAGAGGCAAAATAATCCTGATATTGAATTTCACTTTACGTCGGAATTTAAGACTGCTAAATCGCAGTAAAATGATGGCACAACTACGAAACGCATAACAATGAAAATTCTATCAAAAAGACTACAGAAATGTTTTGCAATTTCGAACACAGATTCCTATCTTTGCAGTCCCAAAACGGGTAAGGTGCGGTAGCTCAGTCGGTAGAGCAAAGGACTGAAAATCCTTGTGTCGCCGGTTCGATCCCGGCCCACACCACCACCTAAACAGAACGACTCACAGAAATGTGGGTCGTTTTTGTTTAAATGCCTCTTGAAAGTCTTGCAAAAGCAACGGATCAAGTTAAAAGTTGGGGGAAGCAAAGTTTAGGCATCGATATTAGCAATTTTGAAGAGAAAGAAATTAATATCCCTTACACCTCTAGAAGTAGCTCTAAATGCTTTGATTTTGGCATTGAATGACTCTGCTGAAGCGTTGGTGGTGCGATTGTTGAAAAAGTTAAGAATGTTGATGTAGTGAGTTTGCATTGATCTGGATACAGTCCTGAATGATTCAATACCAGCAGCTTCTACTTCATTGTACCATAAGGCAAGTTTTTTGAAGGCCACTTTTTTCACTTTTGCGTTTTTGAAAATATCGCCCAATTTGATAGACAGAATATAAGCGTATTTTATCTCAGGAAATCTTTTAAAAAGAATCACTTAATAGAAAGCCTATTGACCCTAATTATGCAGTACCGATATCCAGTCGAATGTAACTTCTTTCAATCAGGATAAATACGTTCGGACCTTAATTGTCATTTACTACATTAACAGTGTCGAAATATTATTTATACTCTTAGGGCGCAATGAAGTGCTCAATGCAAGATAGTCGTCAGCAAAATTTGACTTTTGACTACAAGGCAACAATTACACATTGCTTCCCCCAACTTTTCAACTTGATCCGAAGATGGCTACAAAAACAAGAATAACCATAAAAACGTGGGGCGGCGGTAGAAACCGTCGCCCCACTTTCACCTTATGAAAAATATACCCACTGCAAATGTACTAATGATTTTGAATTTCCAACACATCTTTTTGTTAATTTCTTACAAAGAAGTACTGTAAAAAATCATAGAAACAATAAACTAATGCAAATGTAGCTGATACATAACTAGTTATGAAAATACTGATTATGAATAGCAGACAAATTACAATAATGTGCAATTAACCAACAAACAACAAGCAAAAATACAATTAAAAGAATAATAGATGATAACCTTACGATAGTGAGATATGACTAACTTTGACACAGACAAAACAACAAAGTCTCGATGCGTTCTGTTATCACAATTTTAATCTTATTATTTACTTCAAAGTTTTCAATAGGACAAAACACCAATTTAGATGCCATGATGTCAATATACGTACCGACATCTAAAGATATAGGCTACAATTTTGCACTTCATTTGCCTAGGTTGTATTACGAGGGTAAAACTGATAGCATTAATCTAATGATAAACTATTGCTACAATGAAGTTGGGAATCTTCCACTGATTGTTCCCTATACAATATTGAATAGTATCAAAGAAAGGAAATTCAAGGAAGAGCTACGAAATGTAGATCTAACAAATAAGGATAAAGAAACTGATTTGTATACAGATGCAGAATACTACAAGCACAATATATTTCCCTACTATATGATTTGGTATCGTGATAATTTCAGTATTAGTATTGACTATTCATATGAATTAAACATCAGAAAAACATATGGTGCATATTTTGGCTTAATTGTATCTATAGCAAAGGAACTAAAGAATATAAAAGACCTAAGCGCCCTAGAGAAATGGTATTTAGATTATTTCAGCTTACCTGATTATGAAAAGCCAAAATTGCTGGATAATGAGTTGTATAACAATACACTATTACAGCTTTCGTGGAAAAAATATAAGGAGGGTGAACACAAAAAAGAAACAACTCTTATCAACATCTACAGCGGCATTTGGGTACCAAACGGTGCATTAGCAATATTAGGTAACCATCCTTACATAGGCTATAATCTTGGAGGAAAATGGAATAGGACTCAATTTGACTTTGGAATGGATATTAGATTTTTAAGGTCTCCAAAAGAAAGTGAGATTAGAATAGGTAATTCAATTTTCAACTCAAGCTATTTTTTAGGATTGAATTTGGGTGCTAATATGGGTTATAGCTTAGTAAATAAAGGTAAAAACGACTTTTTATTTACTGCAGGTTTGGCATGGGAGTTCATGAGTCTTTTATCTCCTAAAACTATAACTGACTATGACCTCAATCAAAATGCAGGCTCATTCAATACTTTAAACATAAATGGAGGGTTTTGCTATCGTTTCGTATTTCACAGACGGATCTCTAAAAACCTATACCATGCAAGATACATTGGATTTTCGCCCAAGTATAATTTTCTATTCTTCAATAATAATAGCCAACCAGATCTAAGAGGTAGTGCAGTAACAATAACTATACAATATGGTGGATTGTCAAAAAATCTAAGTAGGCATCAGATAGAAAAATAAACAAATTATATCAACCAAAGTGAACATAAAAATAACCTTGAAAGAATGATTTGGAAAACTAAGTTTCTAATCCTAGTGATTTGTTTATCATCATATTTTAGTTTGGGACAAGAAAACTATAACTACAAAATACCAGATTATAACGCAATAGAGCGTGAAGTAAAGAATAAAGAGAGTAATCTATATTACCCTAAATTACTTAAGAGATTTCAACAAAATGATACAACCTTAACACAAATAGAGCTTAAACATCTATATTATGGACGATTTTATTCACCTTCGCCTTACAAACCGTTCTTGCGATCAAAACATCAAGATTCTGCTATACTAATAATGCAAAAGAGTAACATAATGAATAGCGATAAAGTTCAGCTTGTTAAACATTTAGAAAATACATTATTGGAAATGCCACTTGACATTAGAACTCTAGCAGAATTACGATTTGCATACCAAGATATCAATGATAATAGAAGTGAGCTTTTCAAACAAAAAGTAAATTCTTTTCTAGATGTTATAATTGAGACGGGAAACGGTAAAACTGCTAAATCGGCTTGGCATATAGCTACCGTAGATGATGAGTATACACTTATTGGTTTATTAGGTTTGGAATATGGAGGTTCTCAAGCATTAGTAGATGGTCCATGTGACTATCTAAAAATAGCCTCCAATAAATACAATATAGAAGGTATATACTTTAATGTAGAGCAATTAATGAAGGCTGAGCAAAAGTCTCTACAGAAGCATTAATCACTATATCCAGAGAATAAAAATTATCAAATAACAATTTCAATACTATATTCCCTGCACATTTTCACCAATAGTTACTTTAACCTTCCTTATCGTAATTTTTTCGTTACTTTATACTGTCATGTATAGGCTATCGCGCATAGCAATTATATTTTTTCTTCTTTTTCACTCTTCGCAAGTTGTAGCTCAGCGAGGGGCTGATACTTTTCGTTTATATTTTGACCTTGATGTGCCGACACTAAACGAGAAAATGCAAAAGAAAATTGACTTATTAATGTATAATGACAAAATCATTACAGGCAGTAAGTTAACAATTGTAGGATATGCAGATTATTTAGGATCATCGGAATACAATAAGCAATTATCAATGAAACGTGCAGAAGATGTGCGAGCTTATTTAGTGAAATATGGCATCAATAATTCTGACATTACACTATGTATGGGTAAGGGAAAAATTGATAGACAAGGTAAAAATGACCCATCGGGCTACCCTACTGACAGACGAGTTGATATAGTAGTAAACAACAAAAAACAAAACACTAAGCCACCAATAACCAAAAGAAGAGATACGATACGTAAAGTTGTAGTAAACGATATAGGTGAGATGAGCAAGTTGCAACCTGGCTCAGTATTTAAATTGAGTAATGTCTATTTTCCTGCGAGTAGGCATGTAATGAAAAATGAATCTAAGCCAGCATTGGAAAAACTATTTAATGTTTTGCAACAAAATCCAAATTTAAAAATCAGTATCGAGGGGCATATATGTTGTGTGCATGATGCTCCAGACGCATTAGATATAGATACTGACGAGCCGCATTTATCCTACAATAGAGCCAAAGCTATTTATCTATATTTAGTCAATAAGGGTATTGACTCAACAAGATTAACCTATAGAGGTTTTGGCAGAAAACGACCTGTAGTGGTATTTGAGCAAACTGAAGCAGATGCTGAACAAAACAGGCGTGTAGAAATAAGAATAACTGACAACTAGAGTTAATTAAACTCTGGTAATACTATTCTGGTTGCTAGCCAACTAAATTTTAAGGGGACTAACCATTTATCCAATAAATCTTGTTTGGTTGCCACTACATTATTAAACAAGAAAGTATCTCCATCAATATAACCTTTATCAATAGCATATTGTACTTGTTCAAAAGGCAACATTTCTGCTTTACCTTTTACAAGAAAAGTAATCATCATTCTATCAAAAAAGTTCACATCGTATTGTCTTTCTAAACTTTTGATAACTCTAACAGAACTATCTGTACTGCAACCACTAACCATTGACTGCTGTTCGTCAGCCATAACTACCACAAATTGTCTAAAAAGCAGTTTAGCCCAACCTTTTACAGGTTGTCCGTGACTCTGCCAATTTTCATAAAATTGATACAACTGTTCATTTACCTCAAGTTCTTCTTTCTCTATAAATGCCCTGCTGCTTTGATATACCCACACTTTAGCATCAGCAGGAAAATCAGTAGGCAACAATTCTATCAATTGACTATTATACATTTTGCAAATGTAGGAACAAAAACTCTTTCTGATAATTGATATAGGCTATCGCTTCTTAATGATATTTAGTCCTACAGCACACTCTAAACATCGCTTTTTGATACAGTAATTATTGTATAATTGTATCATTGCCTGAGATTGTGCCGCATTGGCAGGTCGCCAGCCACTGTCCTCCCATATCCTAACTATATTATTATTCTCAAAGGGAACCGCTTCTAACAATTGTAACGCCCTTTCTTGTAAAGCTGGTGTTCCTTGACGAGCGGCATATAAAAACTGAATAGGTGCAATAGTATTGATAACTATGTTCTCAATAGAGCTTTTCCCTAAAGATTTTACAAACGGTTTATCATGAGATACATCAAAACGATAATGATTGTTCCAATATTCACTTGCATTGACATCTAGTATATTCAGAATATCCTTAACTGAATGAGTTTCTATTATCTGAGAAAATAAATGAACAGACACATGCACCAAAGCAGCAAACTGAGCTATACGTAATGATGGAAAGTTAACTGGTCTCATTCTTAGAAACTTCCAGCTACCAGGCATTACTGGCTTAAGACCATACTTCTTTTTTAGATAGTCGTACTCACGCTGTAACAAACGAGGATATTCATCTGAAAAATCCGCATCGAGTAAACCAGCCTGACCAAAATATAAAGCCTCTAGTTGCATCAAATTGTCTTTGTGTCTAGTTGCAATATTTAGTGGTAAAGACCTGGCTAAATCTAAAAATGGAGCTGCATTTGTTTTGAATCCAAAATTTGCTGCTATTCGCCAATAGAATAGATTCCGCCAATCTTCAGACGAATTTTGTAGCATTACATTCCAATCAGACAATTTTTGCTCCCAACGTTCTGCTAATAATCTACTTAACCAAGACTCTTTAGTGATGCTTCTCACCTGCTCATGTTGGCGACCACAAGGTAACTTTTCGGGATTATTAACTAAACTGCTATAACGAGCTGGAATATCTGAAGCAATATGTGCGCCTAATACTAAAGTTGGCACACGATTATCTATATCTGGAACATCGTGCTCGTACACAACATGCATAGCTAAGTTGGCATATGCAGGATCGTTCTGATGACCATGTTTCAACCAATCACTTGTTTTGATATGCAGCTCAACATTACCAACAAGAACAGTGTACCCTACTCTTATTTTTGCTTCATTAAAATCAGGCCCAGCATTACGATTAATTCTACCAGGGTTTAGTATAACAACAGGTTCACCTTTAGTAGTAAAAAGTTGTGTAGCGTTATAAAGACTATGTTGCCAGATAAACTGGAATAGAGATTCGTTCATGGCAAATGTCATTATATAGGTTAACTAATGAGCGGAAAATATTAGTGTGCTTTACCTAAAACAGATAAATATATAAACTACAAACGCAATAACCATAATAAGGTTGAATGCGTATGTAATTCGATTGGTAGCAATATAAAAGTGTTTTTCTTTCTTTGAAGGCGCATTGTTAATTAAACTCTTACTATATAGTCTAAAAGGCTTGTAATGTAATGGTTTAGATTTATTCTTTTGAGAATAGGCATTAACATGCAGACGAATAACAATCGTATACAGTGTGTATAACGTTACGAATGTTATGAAACTTAAAGAAGCAAAATCGTGACTAATACTTGATAGGTATTCGGATATCATTTGTGGGATTAATTTCTTAGGTTACTAAAACTAAAGCTAAAATAATATACTTTGACAGAATAAAGTTGGAAATTTGAAAAATGAGTCTTGGATGAAATTATTGATTTAAAATGCAAAATTCAAAATTAACTATAGACTTGAGTTTATGTTAACCCAATAGTGCCTGATTTGTGCAATTGTTTTGATTAACTGCTCAAAACTAGTAGGTTTAGTAACATAGGAATTAGCACCTAATTCGTAGCAGCGCAGCATCTCTTGACGATTGCTAGTGGTACTAAAAACAATAATTGGTAATCTCTTCAATTCGGGTATTTGTTTTATTTCTTTCAGCACCTCCCTACCATCTTTTTTAGGCATATTAAGGTCTAATAGGATAAAGCTAGGCAAAGGCAGGTTTATTACTTTAAGTCTGTTATTTAAGTCTGAGAGAAGTTCTACTCCATTTTCTACAAAATGAAGGGTATCAGTAAACCCATTTTCATCGAAAGCTGCTTGAAGCAGGTATCTGTCGTCAGCATCATCTTCGGCAATCATTACAACTAGGTTATTCATAAAGGTATCTTCTTGGATATAAAAGCGATAAAGGTAACAAAATAAGAGGCGATGTTTTACTATGAAAACATCGCCTCCCCAAAAATGTGTTAAAACAACTACACTTTATTTTTTGAGCATGAAATGGAATGACTGACGGTCGGTGCCAGCGGTGATAGTGAAGATATACATGCCGTTGGCAAGTTCATTGTTCAACTCTATACGCTCGTTAACCGATGTAGTGCCAGACAGTGATTTGGTAAATACTGTTTGACCTAACATGTTCGTTACTTCCATTGTTACTGCACTTGCTGTAGCTAATGTGCCACTCACTGTAAACGCACCTGTAGTTGGGTTTGGTGTTAGTTTCATGTCGCTGTTCAATCCACCTACTTTCACTACACTTGATGTTGGCAATACAGTCATTACTACTGAATTCATAGTTGACTGACCGCAGTCGCCGCTGCCTCTTACCACACATGTGATAGAGTCGCCGTTCATCAAATTAGCAGTTGTAAAGTTGGCACTGTTTGCGCCCATAACCACTACTCCGTTTCTCAACCATTGGTAGCTTGGTGTAGGTCCGGCATTGGTTACTGTACTTGCAAATGTAACTGTTTGACCTTCTTCTACTGTTGTGCCTGGGGTAACTTCTATGGCTACCTCTGGTACGTATACTGGTGCTACCTCCATTGTGATGGCATTGCTTGCTACATTGTTGACTGATGGGCAACGGTAGTTGCTAGTCAACCAACAGGTTATAACATCGCCATTGGCTGGTGTGTAGTTGAGTGTAGCGCCTGTACCCATTGTGATGGTAGTGTTTTTCTTCCACACATATACTGGTGCATCGCCTCCGTTGGTAGCTGCTGCGGTGAACATAGCCATAGTGCCTGCACACAGCTTGTTGGATGGGCTGCTGCTGATCTCTACACTTGGTGCCAGATTAGGCAACACTGTGATAAGCTGTGTAGCTGATACCGTGGCTGGTAATGCACAAGCCTCTGTGCTGGTAACAGTTACTGATACTGCATCGCCATTGGCTGGTGTGTAAGCATAGCTATCTGTGCCTGTAGCTACTGTAGTGCCGTTGACACGCCAAATGTATGTGGCTCCGCTGCCTGTGTTGGTGCTGCTAGCGCCAAAGGTTACTGTAGTGCCGTTGCACACTGTATCGCCTACGGTGCTGCTGATAGCTGCTGTAGGTATCACCACTGGTGTTACTATAACGCTGGCTGTGCCGCCCATGTTGCTGCTGCAACCTGCTGCTGTAGTAGCCATAACGCTGTAGGTACCAGAGGTAGTGAGGCTACCGAAGAACAATGGTGCGCCTGTGCCGCTGAATGTGCCTATTGGCGTGCTGAAGCCAGCTCTGTATAGCATGTAAGTAGTACCTGCATCGGAACCGCTAAGGCCTACGCTAACTCCTGTGCCACCTGCGCAGAAGCTGCCGCCGCCTGTTACTGTTTGTGCTGTAGGTAAACTGTTGACTGCTACTGAACCAGTAGTGAAGCAACCTGTAGGCAGGCTATAAGTAACAAAACTACTACCTGCTGCTACTCCATTTACCACACCGCTCATAGCATCTATTGTGGCTACGCCAGCATCGGCTATGCTCCACATGCCTCCTAAGGTGCTGTTGGTCAACACGCCACTGTTACCCTGGCAGATAGCTGTGGTGCCACCTATACTCATTGGGTTTGCATTAACTACTACCTCGGCTGTAGTGTAGCAGCCTGTGCTCATAGCATAAGTAATGGTAGCTGTGCCAGCGCTGATGCCTGTAACATTGCCACCTGTAAGCCCTACTGTAGCTACTGAGGTATTGCTGCTGGTCCATACGCCGCCTAGCGTCATATTGTTGAGTGTAGTGCTGTTGCCTGCACATATGCTCGTAGTACCTCCGATAGCATCAGGGGTAGCATTGACTGTAACTGTGTGTACGCTGCTGCAACCTGTAGGCAATGTGTAGCTGATACGTGCTGCACCTGTAGCCAGACCTGACACTACACCTGTACTGCTCACTGTAGCCAGTGATGGGCTGTTGGTGCTCCAGCTGCCACCCATAGTAGCATTGCTAAGTGTGATTTGGGAACCTGTACATACGGTAGCTGCGCCTACTGATGCCGATGGTAACGGATTGATCGTCATGGTGCGTGTGCGGAAGCAACCTGATGGCAGGGTGTAAGTGATAACTGCTGTGCCTGCTGACAGGCCTGTAACCTCGCCAAGGTAGCTGGCTGTAGCGTTGCTAGCTGCTGTGCTCCAGAAACCGCCTGTGCTGGTGCTGCCCACCGTAACACTGCTGCCTACACATACGGTATTAACTCCGCTGATAGGCGCTGGTGCTGCCTCGATATTGATAACATGACCTACTGCACAACCTGTAGGCAGTGTATAGTTGATAACCACTGCGCCTGGGGCTACTGCGGTAACTATACCTGCTCCATTGACCATAGCCAATGAGGTATTGCTGCTGCTCCATGAACCGCCGCCTGTGCCATTGCTCAATGCAGCTGAGTTGGTTTGGCATAGGGTAGCTGGACCTGTGGTAGCTACTGGTAGTGCATTGACTGTGACGGTAGCTGTTTTGTAGCAACCTGTAGCCAGTGTGTAGGTAAGTGTAGCTGTGCCTGCTGTGATGCCGCTTACTGTGCCTGTAGCATCTACTGTAGCTACTGATGTGCTGCTGCTCCATGCACCGTTGATAGTGCTGTTGCTCACCATAGCGGTGCTGCCTACACATACCTGAAGACTGCCACCGATAGCGGCTGGTAGTGGGTTAACCACAAAGTTGGATATAGTGCGGCAACCTGTAGGTAGTGTGTAAGTGATGTTGCTGCTACCTACTGTAAGACCTGTGGTAGTACCTGCACTGTTGATAGTAGCTACTGAGGTGTTGCTGCTGGTCCAGAAACCGCCCATGCCAGTGTTGGTAAGCACAGTGGTGCTGCCATGACATACGGATAGATTGCCACCGATAGCTGCTGGTAGTGGGTTGACATTGATAACTGCTGTGCGGAAACAGCCTGTAGGCAGGGTGTAAGTAACACCTGTAGTGCCTGCTGATACGCCTGTAACGATGCCACCTGCTGTGATGTCGGCCACTGAGGCATCTGTAGTGCTCCATGCGCCGCTACCTGTGCTGTTGCCAAGGGTAGTAGTGTTGCCTGCACAAACGTTGAGTGCTCCTGTGATGCTAGCTGGCAATGGATTAACTGCTATGCTGGCTGTGGTGCGACAACCTGTAGGCAATGTGTAAGATATGTTAGCCGTACCTGCTGACAGACCGCTAACGGTACCTGTAGCTGATACTGCTGCTACGCCTGATACATTAGACGTCCATGCACCACCGGTGCTGGTGCTGCTGAGGTCGGCAGATGAACCAACACATACAGATGATGCACCTGTGATAGCTGCTGGTGTAGCATTGACCGTGATAATGCGGGTACGGTAGCAACCTGTACCTAATGTGTAGGTAATGTGGACTGAGCCTGCTGCTACGCCTGTTACTGTACCGATAGTGTTTACAGAAGCGGTAGCATCTGACTCGCTGCTCCATGCACCACCAGTGGTGCTATTGTTCAGTGATATGTTTTGACCTTCGCATACAGCTGCTGTGCCAGTGATGTTGCCAGGAAGTGCATTGATAGCTACTGCCTTGGTGCTGATACAGCCTTGTGCTGATGTGTAAGTAAGTGTAGTGTTGCCGGCGGCTACTGCTGATAGCATGCCCATAGCATCTATAGTAGCTGCGCTAGGATTGCTGCTGCTCCAGTTGCCACCAGGTGTAGGATTGCTCATGAGTGTGCTGGCTCCTGCACAGAGTGCATTGGCACCACCGATAGTGCCAGGAAGTGCATTGACTGTAACAACCTGTGTGCGTAAACAGCCTGTAGGTAGCTCGTAAGTGATGCTAGCCAAACCTGCTGACACACCACTAACTACGCCTGTAGGGGCTATGCTAGCTATGCCCGGAGCACCGCTGATCCATGCGCCACCACCGCTGAAATTGTATAGTGTTGTTTCGTCGCCGATACATACTGCTGCGGTGCCACTGATAGCTGTAGGTAGTGCATTGACCGTGAAGGTAGTGGTGCGACGACAGCCTGTAGCCAATGTGTAGGTAATAGTTGCATTGCCTGCATTGCCACCAGTAACATCGCCTGTAGCTGGATTAACTGAGGCTATGCTGGTATTGCTGCTGCTCCATGTGCCACCACCATCAGTGTTGCTGAGGTTGGTGGTGCTATTTTGGCATACAAAATTATTGCCGCTGATAGCTGATGGAAGTGCATTAACTACAAAACCAGTAGTAGTGCGACAGCCCGAACCTAATGTGTAGGTGATAGTAACAATGCCTGGTGCTATACCTGTAACAGTACCTGAAGCATCTACCAGTGCAACACCTGTGTTGCTGCTGCTCCATACGCCACCAGCGGTGCTGTTGCTGAGCACGCCGATAGCGTTGTGACAGATAGCTGAGGTACCCGTGATAGCGGCAGGAGTAGCATTGACTGTAACGATGCGGGTGCGGGCGCAACCTGTAGCTAATGCGTAGCTAACCACTGCTGTGCCTGCATTGATGCCTGTAACTGCACCTGTAACTGCATTGACAGATACATTGCCTGACATAGAGGACCATGTGCCACCAGCATCGGTATTGGTAAGTGTAGTGGCACTACCTTGACAAACGGCATTGGTGCCACCGATAGCAGCAGGAAGACCATTGACTGTAGCTACGGTAGTAACCGAACAACCACTAGGAAGTGTGTAAGTGATAATAGTGTTGCCAGCAGTGCCGCCAGTAACGTTGCCTGAAGGATTAACAGATGCTATGGTAGCATTGCCCGAGCTCCACACACCACCACTAACCGGATGGCTAAGAGCCGTAACCTGACCTGAACAAACTGCTGCTGAACCTGATATAGGTGCTGCTGATGGAAGAACAGACACATTGAAAGTGCGGAAACAGCCTGATGAAAGTACGTAACTGATAACAGCATTTCCTGCACTAACACCAGTAACCAGACCTGAGCTGATACCTACTGTAGCGACACCCGGAGCACTGCTGACCCATGTGCCACCAGCACCTGAAGTAAGTGTGGTAGAAGTGCCGATACATACGTTGCTAGCACCTGATATGGCTGGCGGAACTGGATTGGCATTGACAGTAACGGTATTGGTGGTAACACAACCAGCTGCGCTGGTAGCGATGGCTTCTATCTCGTGAACACCAGTGTTGTTAGGTGTTACATTGACAGTGCCACAGCTAGTACAAGACAGCGTGGTAGTAGCTGCAGCATCGTTCCAGGTGATGACTGAACCAGGAGCAGATGC
>CALRKH020000048.1:0-23585 GCA_943367855.1 Asaia bogorensis
ACATCCATTGAATCCTGGATCAGTGGCATCACAATGCGCACATAGCTGAACTGATTACCCTGTCTCCAAATACGCCCTTCAAGCTGACGGATGTCGGTTGGATTCCACTCCGGATAACAGTTGTAGATAACCGTGCCTCGTTTCTGCAAGTCAATACCCTCACGGATAGTTGCAGTGCCAATGATGATTTTCACTACACCGTCCAGGAACGCTTCTTTGATAGTTTCCTTTCGGGTATCATTGATTTCAGAAGAAATGATTTCTACTTCATCCACCTTGGTTTTATCATACATCACACCTCGCTGATAACCGACTTCATTCTCCAGGTATTCTTTGATAAGTGGGAAAAACTGTTTGCCTCGGTTCATGTAAATCACCTGACCGGAAACATTTTCCTCATGCTGTTCGTGCCAGGTTTTTACAGAGCGAATGCACTCCATGACATACTGAATCTTCGGACTTTCCTCAACAAACTCTTTATAGTCCTCCGGTTGGCCATTTAGAATAAACGGAGACAATGCGTTATCCAGGCTGTATGCCAGTGCTCTAAACAGGTTGCCCATGTCGAGCTTTCCCTGGGTAGATTTTTTAGCCATAGCAACAATACCATTCTGATTCTCCCTTTGCTTGGGTGTCATGTTGATGTAGGTCAGCACTTGCTTGTCCTGCGCCAAACGAATCTTGGTATTGTTGAAGTCATACAGTAGCGGCAGGTTGATCTTTTTAGGTCGAACCACACCGGCTTCTTCACCAGTCTTGTAAAGGATATGATTGTAGATGAGCTTTTGTAAAATCCGGCGATTGGTAAAACTCTTAATCACCTCCTTCTCGACAATTTCCTCTTTGTAGTTGGCTGTCCATTCCACTGTGGGAAGTACAAACAAATCAAAGAAGGTATCAAGGTTGGCAATTCCGTTATCTCGCAGCGAATCATACGCTACGAGCGAGAGCATGGAATAAATCTCCAATGGCGAGTTAGTGAACGGTGTTGCCGTGAGCAGCATCGTATTTCGTCCGAACTTTCGCTGAATGAAATTGAGAATCAAAAACGCTTTCTGTCCGGTTTCAGAGGTAGCTGATTGAATGTTGTAACGCTTGTTTCCGTCATCATCAGCCTTTACCTGACTGAATACATTCTTGCATCTGTGAGCCTCATCAATCACAGCATAATCAAAGCCCAGCACATCCACATCGGCAATAGTATTCTTCAAGCCTATACCGATCATCTCACGGAATTTCTGATACTCGATTTCTTTATCACGGTGTGTTTTTTCTTTGGATTGTCCGAGCACATTAACAAGCTCCGTAAAGAGTTCATCCGAAACAGAATCACCAAAACCTAAACGCTTGAATCCTTCGTAAGTCACCATGGTGATTGACTTCTCCGGCACAGCCTGATTGATATTGATTTTACTAACTACATCCGTTCCCAGGTTAAACCAGTCGTTCACTGTAATGCCAGTATGAGACAGTACACCTGATACAAACTCACCGGTCTTTTTATCGGTGAAACCTATAATCTCGTTCATCCACTTTTTATAGGTTGGCTTGGGAACCACTACCAGTGGTCTTTTGCACTTGCCCGAAAAAAGATTGTGAGCGAGATTGACAATAGCTGTCATGGTTTTGCCAACGCCCACATCAAAGGCATTGATGCCGGAGCCCATGGCTTCCATGAACGCAACGCCTTCACGCTGTATGTCGGTAATTTGAAGTAGTCCCGATTTGAATCGAGCAGAACACTCAAAGCCAATCGGCACTTTGGAATAGTTGATGTCTGACTGTCCGTTATACAGACGGTTCCAGGCGTAATCCAAACGCTGCTGATCCTCGAAAGCCAATACCTCATGCAGGAATTTTGAAAAGAGTTTTTCTCCCTCAATTCGTGCATTAGCTTTCAATTCAGCTTTTTCTTCCTTGGTCATTTTATCGTCACGCAGCGCACGATTGGCGATATAGTAATCGGCAATATCTACCGGTGAACTTTTCTCAAAGTCAGTATCCTGGTTGAGCGTAAAGAGCCATTTTATATACACATGCTGCAAGGTGTATTTTGCTTCACCGTCAAAGCGGATATTGATTTTCTCCCTGTCACGCTTGCGCTCAATTTTGCCATTAACCTTTTTGAGTTCCTCCGCATTTTCCAGCTCCATGAATTCCTCACGAACCTGGGTGATGTAAAACAGATTGCCGTCCTGCGCAAAGTCGGATATAGCCGTAATGATTGGTCGTTCTTTTTCGTCCGGATTGGTAACGGTGAGCAGTTCAGGTTTTGCATCAGCGATCGCTTTGCGATGTTTCTCAAATACATCTTCGTCCCAATGTTTTAGAATTTCTTCTTTGTCCTTTTCAAGCTGTAATTCCCGGTCGTACATATTCCCATAGGTGTAGATCGGAAAGGGAAGGAGCTCTCCGGAGGTATAGAACAAAGCTCCGGCACGCACCAGGTCAAATAGTTTTTCTTCCAGGGCTTTACCGGTTTGCTTCAAATAATACTTCTCCCAACCTTTCATGGGAACTCCAAGCTTTCTCTTGTACCAAATCCAGGCGATGATTTCCTCTTCGGAAATGCCTTTGTTATAGCGACTAACCACATCATCAAAGGACAATACTTTGCCTTCGGTATCTCCCAACCCGGAGAGTTCATTTGCCTCTTTCAACACCCGGTCAAGAATATGCCGGTTACCTCTTATCTGAGTGGATAGATATGGATTGATTGCGCCCAGTGCGCTGCTGTGGTGTATGCCTGATAAATAACTCATAGTTCGGTCATTTGTAATTCTAATTCAAGAGCTAGTGCTTCCAGCTCCAGTGTTTTTGATGATGCCTGTCCTCGGTGTGCTTTCATGAAATTCATCAGATGCAGGTTTGCATCGCGGATGTCTCTGAAATTCACATTGTCCTCGATGTAATCCCCTTTGTGGATTTGCAGGTTATAGTCCACGCCACCCTGGTAAATTCGGGCGTTGTATTCCCCATTTGTGTACTCCACATCAAAGTCAGGATCGGATGCATCGAAGTATTTGATTGACCATTCAAAGGGAACCGGCAGAATCAATCTGTCCTCTCCAATGTGATGTCCAATCGTATTTTCAATCCAGGTGCGGTCTCCCTTGATGGATATGGGAAACTCCCTGGAGGTAGTAATGATTTCCTCTCCGCATACTTTTTCCGGATGTTTTGCAAACCAGGTATTGAAGCTGCAAACTTCAACCAGAGATAAAGGGCTGTTTGGAAATTCCTTTTCCTTCATCCGGGCTTCGCTGAGCATTTCCTCAGTGGCTTTGTTTCGCATTACGCCATTGCGAAGCAGTGCTATATCCGGATCATCATTTTGAGCTTGGGCAATAGCTTCCCGGAACACTTCAAGTCGTGCTCTCCAATACATCGGAAGTTCCCAGGCATAGCTCATGGTTAAATCATTTCAAGTTCTTGTTCAATTAAGGGTATCACCGCTGCCGGTATCATTTGGTCGTGAATCACTTTGCGAATCACCATTTCCTCTGCCTTCGCATATCCCTCTCTGCTATGCAAAAGCTCATACAGATTGGGCGCATTGGCTTCGGTTACTCGTTTGAGTTGCTTTAGGATTTCCTCACGGAGCTTCGTTTCAACCGATGAATGCTTTACCTCCATTCCCGATAGGCTTCTGTCACCTTCATCGGCAAATGAATAATAGCCTTCCCTGGTCACAATTACATGATCGAGCAGTGCAATATCAAATAGCTTCAAAGCATCTTTCATCCTTTTGGTTAGCACACGGTCAGCTTCGCTCGGCTTTAGGTTTCCGCTTGGGTGATTATGCGAAATGATCACAGCCTTTGCCAGTGTTTTCAAGGCAACGGCAGCCACGATTTCAATATCCACCGGTGTTGAATTGATTGTGCCGGTTGAATGATGATAGTAGCCTATAATCTTATTGGCTTGATTAAGATATATCGCCACAAAATGCTCTTGAACCTCAATGCCTTTGAGGATAGTATCTCGAATAAATTGATAAGCATCCCGTGAGGTAGTTACATTCCCAAAGAATAAACGCTCTCCGGTAAAAGTCACTTCAATTTCACGCACATTCAGCTCTGCATTAAGCTCATCGAGCTGTTGCTCCAGCTCGTCAAAGCTGGCTTTGTCGTAAACGAAATGAGGTTGGTATTGTGGTATCTTGTATGTCATGCTGTTGCTTTTCTTCTAAATACTAAAATGTCTGTGGGGACTTGCGATGCCTTGAATACCGGAGGTAGCCGGTAAGCATCTACGAAGTCGGCAATCTCCTGTATCTCCATTTTCTCGCCTTGGTAGCTGATGCCGTTTCGCATGAAATTGCTTGATGTCAGATACACCAATAGCCCACCAGGGCGAAGCATCTTCAATCCATAGTAGATAAAGAAAAGTTCTATTTGGTGCATCTTCGGCCTTGGGAAATACGAGCTGTATTTGTTCTTGTATTTTCCATACGGAGGATTACCAATAACTAGTGAAAATGGATAACCTTCCAGCCAGGTGAGCTTGTTTTTAAGTCGTTGTGTAAACCTTGGCGGCTCCAGGAATGCAGTCTCAAAATACCCTTGGTAGATGTGTGCCTCCGGATAAGTGATTTCAGCTATGCGCCTGGTAACAGGATTTATTTCAAAGCCGTAGCAGCGTTCTTTGAACGGAGCCGGTGCAAAGAATCTCCCGGTGGCCAGTGAAGGCTCCAGTATGTTACCCTTTGCATCAAAGCCATGGCGCATGGCGAGCTTCCACATCAAGTCAACGATGTACTGTGGGGTATAAAACTCATAAAGCAACCCTTCACCGGTTGCTCCTTTTGATCCTTGTCCGCCATCACCCTCATACTGTTGGATATATTCAATATCCTCGACAGAATAATGTTCTCCCTTGCTATCCTTCGCTTTGATGAAGGCCTCTATTTTCCTATTGAGTTCAAACTGATTCATTTTGATTTTCGTCTTTGAATTTGAATGAACTCGGAATAGGTAATTCGAGCATTTGGATTTTTAAGTGTAACCCTTTGCTGCAATTTTCGAGGTGAGAATATCCATAGCCAGGGCTTCTCCCTTGGGCCCAGGTAAACGACCTGAACCAGGGTGTCCTGGTATTTGATTTTGACTTCCTGTGTGCTATCCTGTGCAATGCCACGCACTTGGTAGTAGTTGTCCGTGTAGGAAAATACTTTTACCGCAACGGTATCGTGAATGATACTATCTCGAAGGACGGTAGTAATCCGCTTTTCGGTATTGATTGCCGTTGAAGAAATACTCTCCGCTCGTTTAGGATTGATTTTAAGATTTCGGATTTCATCGAGTAGCTTTGGATATAGCGTGCTTAACTCCTTCAAGCGGAGCTGCAATACTTCATTCTCTACTGCCAGTTGTCCGGATTGCGTTTCAATCTCTTTGAGCTGCTGAACGGTCTGCGCTAGTGTTTTGCTTAGCCTGTCATTTTCCCGATTCTGTTTTCTCACCAGGCTTGTCAGTTTGATAGCCAGCAGGAAAAACAGAATTGCGAATACGCAAAGCGCTATCGTCCTCGATGTTCTGCTCCTCAATATTTGTATCAGGTAGTTCATATCCGGAAGGCCTTTTGGTTTGTGCCCAGATGTAGGCTGATAAAATGGTCATGATTCCAGCTATGCTTGTTGTAGCGACAACTTCCATTTTCATGAGCGTAGCCATGATGGTTATACCGCCCAGAAACAAGGCTGCGATCACCGTGAGCTTCAGTCGTGTTTTGGAATTCATTTAATATGTGGTTTAATAGATTCATGATTAGATTGGATAGATTTCCCAGTTACCACCTTTGCAGACTTCGGTAACTAATTTTCCTTCCGCACTAATGCCGATTCGGAAATTATTATCCTGATTTAAATTGCTTACATCCTGCGCCCAGAATAACCAGTTGCCATCAATACGGATAGCGTAACTACCTCGATCTAAAACAGGTGGCTGAAAATTGACTGGGCTGTTGAAGGTTTTCTCACCTCCGACAGATTGCTGCGTAGTGGTATCAACAACACCTTCTATTTGCTTAGGCTGAATCTTATCCATGGCGATTAATAATTGTAGCAAACGACAATGGTGTCGGTTACTTCGGTGATATAAGGCACATCAAATGTCACAGCGTTGGAACCTTGCTGTGCGCTGACATTATTCAGAAATACGCCATTGAAAAAGACTTGAACACTATCCGGATCATTGACAGAATATGTCAAAGTCAAGGTAATGGGTGTTCGGTCTTTGGATTCGAGGTTAGTGAATACCTCACGAGCATTATTGGTATTGCTCAATCCGGCTATGATTTCCTTAATCTGAGCTATTTCAGTTTGTGCTGCAATAGCTGTGTCAAGTGCTTTAGGAATCTCCGCAAGCTCTTTTGCGAGATTCTCAATTTGTTTGATTTTTACAAAGTCTCCCATGATTATATGATTTGCAGGTATTTCACTAGAATAACATCCGTGATTTCCAGGTTGAATGAACCATGCCAGTAGAGCTTCGTTCCGTCTGTATGAAAGTCCTTATCGGTTCCATATTGGTAAAGCACGCCATTGATTGAAAAAAACAAAGCCTTGCCGTCTATACTCAACGCAAACGGAAAGCTGTTTCCGGTCTTTGGGGAGTATGTGAGTTGGACTTGATTCCATTTCAAAGTTGGCAATGTGCCATCACCGCCATCCGAACCTATATAGGAACTGATACGATACACTTCATTGTGAACGACTATCTCATCATTGACAGGATCACCCAACATCTCAAGGACTTCCTTAGTAGAGAAAGCCTTGACTTCGCCTGTTCGCAGATGTCGCAATGTGAATCCCATTGTTTAACTCTTCGTCTTTTTGTTGTTCAGCTGCCTCCATAACCACCTTCCACCAAAAAACAGCAATGCTGCTCCAGTCAAGCTGATGCCCCCTTTGGCAGCTACTTCAGGGGTTATGTCAAGGCTTTTTTTTTAACGGTATCTATGATGCGCTCATAGAGATTGATAATGGCACTTCGGTAGCCTTCACGGCTATCTCCGTTTGCTTCGCTGATGTATGGCGAATAGGCAATGCGCTGTGCATAGGTCTTATAGTCCTGACCGGCAGCATGTGCCGATTTGTATTTGCTGGAAATAAGCCTCGCAAAATCATAAAAGCTGTCCTGTGGTGTCTTATACACCCGGAATTTCAGCTTGTATTTGTTCTGTGCCTGGTAGTAATTACCATCCCAGTATTCATTTTTTGAACCACCGGCAGTGATACCAAAGTAATTGTTGCTCTTGGTTGCAAGGCCGGAAGTTCCCCAGCCACTTTCATGGGCTCCTTGCGCCAGGATCACCATCGGATCCATATTATATTTCAGTCCAGCAGCCTTGGCATACTGGAAATTGTTTACCACATAATTTTCACTCTTTGTGCTCATGGTTTTATTTCTTTGATGAAGCGGGCATTTACCCAGCGTTCTGTATTGTCCACTGTTTTGAATTTGTAAAACCGATCCTGGCCGGTGTCCATGGTCATTATCAATAGTCCCAGCAATGTGTTTCGATCAGCGTTTGCGATTGGTTGTAACCTTTCATTCAACACTTGCACATAATGGGTAGTAATGAGCTTGGAAGCATTGGCTGGTATGCCTTTAACCGTCTTGTCCTTTGAAGGAGGTGCATCGAAATAGTCAAGCGGCTTCATCCAGGGCGTAGCATTCACCGTAGCCGGATAGCGATCAAACATGGGTTTGTAGTAATCGAAAATCTCTACATAATTGGAAGATGCACTCACCCAGAAAGTGAATTTCTTTTTATTGAATGCTTTGAATGCAGCCGGAGCTTTCTCACCTCTAACGACATAGCCTACCTCGATGAATTTCACATTGTTCACTTCATCGAAATGCTGATTGCCGGTTGCATATCCGATAAACTCACCGGCCTTGGCTGTGCGAAGGATGTTCTTTTCAGAAAACACTTCGTAAAATGCTCCATGGTTGGAAGCATCCGGAGAGCTGCGAATAGTAACGGCTTTTTTGGCTACGACCAGCTGTGACTTCTTTGCAAAAGTGACCGGAGGTGCAGAGCCTTTCTTGGTTGATTTGCCGGGATTGGAACTGACTAGTGTAAGAAATTTAGAATAATCCTCAGCAGAGAGTTCTCTTTGTAGATCGTCCAGTAAGTTAGACTGATATAGATCTCGGTAATTTTTCGATACTTCATCCAGGTCGGTAATCTGACGGGCTGTATCTAAAATGAGCTGCTCGTTTGTACCGTCCGAACTCATCATCCAGGACACACCGCTTCGGTTCATAGCGTTGCGAAGTGTCATGGCTTGTCTTACAGAGGGCTTATCATCGGTTTGAGCTTGAGCAGACGTTTTATTGATGTCACCAATGATTTTTTTGCCAAAGCGATATGCCAGGTAAACACCACCAACGACCAAAAGACCGTTGATAATCTTGCCCCGGTTATCGGAAACTACTTCTATGACCTTCTCTTTAATCGGCATGGCTTAAATCATTGAGCGTATTTTTAACAGCACTAATGGGTTATCTATTTTCTTTGAAATGGAAACCAACTCCTGCGGCTTGAATGTCTTTACAATGGCTTCAATGGCCTGTTGTACTTGCTTAGCTTCAATATCATTGCGCACTGGCACATTCACGGTGACACTATTGTTCTGCATTGGTTTCTGTTGCTTTTTGTGTTGATACTTGGGTAATGAATTTGAGAATGCGTTGGATATTCTCCTTGTCTTTCTCCAGCTCAATAAACAAGAGGTAAAGCGTACCAAGCTCCTGATTGCTCAGCGTTGTGCTGAAATCGTTTATCAGGTTAATGATGCTTTGTCTTTGGTCATTTTGCTGCTCCTTGCTTTCATCCTTTTCAGTGGAATTGAGCTCCTTTTTTTCCTTGTCTTTTTCTTCGTTTCCAGCTAAAAAGCTCATGGCAGTACCCACTGGTGAGTTGGTAAAGAACTTCGCCAGTCCGGGAAGTGCCATGCCAATAATGTTTGAGTAGTACTCCACTTGCTTTTTAGCATCGAGGGTGGTTTGCAAGTCGGTGACCTGGAATTGCAGCTCTTCATTGAGTTCCTTTTGCTGTTGCAGTTCCTGTTGGAGCTGCTCCAAGGTCTTCTGCCTCTCCATTTCGTTGAACTTGCGCTGAACCATATCATTGATTTCAACTTCGCCAAGCCCCTGGAAACCGCTGGTTGTTCGGTTGTGTATTTCTTCCTCAATCTCGTTTACATCGAAGGTTTTTGCCCAAATGAGAATGCCTTTCTCCGTGTCTTTAAATTCAACCTTTACTTTGTCAGGACTTTCGCTTTTCTCATAGCTTCTGATGAGCTGCGAGAAGGCTGATACATCGGCCTGTTCAATGGCATTGAGTTTCTTTCCGTTTCTGTAAAAAGTGGCGTTGAATACCACAGCACTATATCCCTGCTTCGGAAAGGTTTTAATCATCTTCCGGCAGACTTCGATAAGGTGGTATATTCTTCGTTTGCTCACTTAATTATAATTTGAATAAACTCCATGGTGGTGTCCACTTCTAGCGGAAGCGGAAACTCAACAGAGATGGTTCCTGAATAGTCCTCAATACCTTCCAGCGACTGCACATCAAGCGGAATCCGCCTTGCCCTTGAATCGGAATGAATCAATGTGCCTGGTGGAAGCGCTGCGGCATTCGTTAGAAACAGCAATTCGTTGTAAGCATAGAACTGATAATGGCTTGTACCCACCGGCAGCTCAATTCTGTAGAACTGCTGAAGTGCCGGTTCAATTTGCCGCTGCTTCAGCTGCGACTGGATGAATACAAGATGATCGTACATGCTGTTTGCTGTTTTGTAGTTCGCATTTCAAATAGATGGCTACCTGATAGGGACGAAACCATTCCTTGATGTCTATCAATGGGTATGGATTCTTTTGCGTGTCCAGGTAAAACCCGGTTACCAGCTGTCCTGATTCAAGCGGAATGTTTAGCTCCTGATACTCCGGCAACTGATCCACCTGGAATTCATAGCCAACAAAATCGTTGAGATACATCTGCTTTCGAGAGTTGAACTCAAGCGCTACAAGTCCGATTTCCGGTATATCCACATCCGATCCAATTCCCTTGACATGACGAACTACATATCCTAAACAGCGTCCGTAATTCGAAGGCAAACGATGGCGTATTTCAACCACCTGTTCGTACTCTGTTACATCAAGCTTTATGATATGGTAGCGAATCTTTGTCATGGGTGTTTTTCCGGATGCTTTTCTCCGTGCTTTTCAGGATGGTGTATTTCATTCACCAGCCACAGATACAGTTTTACATCGTATGGATATAAAGCGGGATTCGTGCCTCTTGGATCAGTATATCTGCCTTCCACAGATGAGCCACCAGCTTCAATATGTTCTTCGAAACGAAAAAACTTATTGTTAGGAGCTACCTGGTTTCCGCAGGTGATCATTCTCACTTCATGCGCATCGTCAAACACATCCAGTCCATTAATCTTCAAGCCAATCGTTGCGCCAACAAGCACCTGGTCACTCGGCACGGAAGCAAACACGCCCCGAACTTTAGCATAGAGCTTGTCCGTTTCGGCAGCAAATCTTACCGAGTCACCTGGTGCATTAATCCTTATTCGGATCTGTTGGAACTTATGATTCTTCATGGCTCAGAGCTTTCGCTGTTTATGATTTGATGACTGATGTGCCACGAAGGATGGCTTTCAAATAAGACTTTTCAGGTGCGTTGCTTCCCCATTCTAGGTTGAACTCAATGGACTGCTGATCCTTGATAACTTTTGGGTTGTCCAGGACATACAATCCTTTGAAGATGTCTTTACCTTCAGTGAAGAACACCTCATTGGATGTATTGGGCACAAGCACCGTTCCGTTGGCTTTGAACTCAAACTCACCGTTGCGCACATAGTCAGGAATGACATTGAACGCCACATCGGGAGCGGTTTCTGTTCCTTCGGCAACACCAGCAAGCAACTGCATTCCGTATAACAGGAAGAAGTTTCCTTTTTCCAATTTTCCGGATGAGATGTTTGAGATACCGACAACTTTGTTGTCATCATCTTTGAACATCTTAATCACTTTGCTACCGGTGATTGATTTTACCACATACAGTGCGGTATCAACTGCTTGCAAGGATTGGTTTGCAAGTCCCTTTTGAATCTCCGAAGGAAGCATGTGAATTCGCTTTTCAAATTCGGCACGACTGCGTGAGCTGGCGGTGGCGGTTTGAATGCGAGATTGCATTTGCATCTTGCGGAAGAACTTCTTTTTTGCAGGCATAGGCGCTGCATCCAAGGCCTCTAAAAAGTCATCTTCGTTGATGGCTCCCAAAAGGTTGTGTTCGCTTTGTTCGATTTCTCCGAGCGTAAACATGATTATTGATTTTTAAGGTTGAACATTGATTGAATTACATGATTTCGATGAAGGCTGGTTCGCTTTCGCTTCCAGATGCTCCGATGTTGCGTTCAGGAATGTCGAATTGTTCCTGAGCATCCATTGGGTTTGGATAAGGCATATACACAGCGTTGAGAGCCGGTAAATCCGGGTTGTAGCGTTCTACGGCTAGTTGTACCGGTTCACGAAATACCTTAACCGGAGTGGACATATCCGAATCATCGTTGCCAAGACCACTGAAGTCAGCCAGTCCGGCTAACAGGTCTTTTTTCAAAATGACCTTCACACCACTGAGTACCCCGGCAGCACCGACACCGGTTGCAAGGAGCTTCATGTTTTTTTCTTTGAGCATCACTGCTCCGGCAGCACCAGCTGCGATAAGTACTACTGGACGAGCCATTGCCTTTGCATTGAAGCCGGTTGCTGTACCGTCCACTTTCAATACCTTGTCAATGAGCCTGCCGCCCACAGAACCCAGTACGACACCACTTCCGAGCATCGCCAGGTTTTTTACTTCTTCCATTACAGCCTGGCTGCTGAGTTTGGAATTGGTTTTTCGTTGAGTTGCCATGTTTATTGATTTAATTGATTGCTTATAAAAGTTTTACTGCTTTCACAGGTAATTGCTTGCTGCCTTTACTGTGTTTCTTTTTGGAATGATTTTTCTTCCTGCCTGAATAGCCAGATAGGGAAGTAGATTTCTTCGGCTTGGATACCATTTTGTAAATACCAAACGCAAGTAAACCACCGCCAATCACGGCAGGTACAGGATTCTTTTTGATGAATTCCATGACACCGCCTCCGGAACCTGTTGCTGCTGCATCATCAGTTCCTGTGCTTGCAGACTTTTGTGCAGAGGTATCACCACCGGATTCTGTGCCGCTTTCAGATCCAGCCTTTTGCAAAGCTTCAGCAGCACCTGGATCATTGGCCATTTCCTTTGCTAAATCATTGGGATCGACATTCTCGTTTTTGTTGAGTAGTCCTGAATCCTTTAATATCTTGATAGCCGCGACAATGATTGGGGTTGCAGCTGCTAGCGTTGCGGCTGTTACCGGTTCGCCCAGTCCCTGAAAATCTGCTTCAATTATTCCGTCTAGGTTGCCAGCTTTGCCTTTCAGAATTGCGTTACGCAAAGCATCACGCTTTCCCTGGAGCTTGTCTGCAAACAGTCGCTCTACTTTGGCAAGAGCATCCTTGCTTTTGTTCCATTGCGCTTCATTGATACCTTTTGCGGCAGCTTGTTCTTTGGTTGCATAGCCCCATTTGAGCTTAGCAGCCATTTTACCCAAGTTGGTTTTCATGGCTACCAGAAATCCACCACGGGCAGCAATAGAGACCGGATTGAAGCGGACAACCGCTTTACCGACTTCCTTTAGGCCTTTACCAACTTTCTGAACAGCGTTCTTTATGCCCTTGAAAAAACCTTTCTTTCCTGGGCCGTTCAGCGCATACTCATCATGATCGAATACATCGTCACCCAAACCGGAAAACCCGTTTCGGAAGTTGAGTTGTTCCTCATTTTTTTCTAACACTGCCAAGGCCTCATCTCGCTTATCTGTGTAGAAGTACTGAATGGCGTAATCGAGCATTTTGATTAGTGCCTGTGGATCGTCAATGGAGCTAACCATTTTAGGATTTTCGGCAATGCTTTTACGGGTAGCTACCAAGTGACGGTAGATAATGTCCAGGTCTTGTTTTGCAGTAGTGGCTCCTAAATCAGAGCCTGATAAACCTGCACCCATTACTACGGTGTCCAGGTCGCTATTTAAGCCGCTGAGCACAGCGACATTGATTCCATTTAAACTCATGGTATAGTCCATTTTATCTGTGAAAGGTTTCTCGTATCCGTAGGGAGAGACTACCGCATCTATATTGATATAACCGCCACGCTGATCCGGAACAATCACATACACATGCTGCCAGTGATCGGCAGAATAGCGAGTGATGCGGAAGCTGTGAGGGATTTTTAGATTGGTTAGAATACTGCTGATGAAAATGCTCATGCAGTCGCAATCCACACCGGTTCTGCGCTCTGCCCAAGAACGAGCAGGTCTGCGGAGTTGCTCCAGTCCACGCTTGTCGAGCTTGTACTGAATGTGATTGTAAACAAAATCGTAGATGGACTTGCAGGTTTCCTCTATCGTGTTTCGCCTGAGCACCGGAGCAATGCGAGCTGTATCGGTCAAGTACTTGTGTACTACTTTCTCCATGAGCTCCACCGTATCGCTTACTTCACCGTCTTTGATGATGATGCGATCTCTTTCATCCGGCTTCGGAAAGTAACGGTCATATTGTTTACCGTCACGAATCCGTCTTTGTCCGGAAGTGATCTCAAAATCGGGCGATATGGTACGAGCCAGCTGCATCACAATACTTTCTGTGGTGTTGATTGATAAAAGATGCCATTGGCGTAGGTGGAGAAAGTCATCTCGACAGGAATGCCGAGAATCTGCCCAATATCGTTGGTGCTTCCTGGTTTGAAAGCAGCTATGAGCTGAGGGATTTTCTTCAGGATACCGGTTACAAAGGTTCCAATGGTAGTCCAACCAATCACCAACTCAATCGTGTCGATCTGTGACACATTAAGAGGTTCAATGGTGATGGTTTTATTCTCCGAGTTTGATTGCGAAAGAAGTTTACCGTTGGTGGAAAGTGTTACAACAGGCTTCGTGATTTTTACTGAATCCTTCGTAGGGTTGTTGATGGCAACCTCAGTACGAAACGAAATACCTTGAAGGGTAACTTTATGGATTCGGGGATTGACCAAATTGGTAGAAATGGAATCGCCCACATTTTTCATGCGGAGCAATTTGATAAGCCCGTAGGCTCCCAAACCAATTAGTCCTATGCCCAAAACCCTATTCATCAGTCTTTGAATTTTGGTTTTGGTTAAACTTCGAATTGATGCGCTCTGAAATTTTATCAAGCGCTTTCTTAACGATGTAGCCTATGCCTGCGGATGCAGCTGCATAGATCATCACATTGGCCAATGAGCCAAATGTTATAGCCATCATTACCGGCTTTACTGAAATTGCTTTTACCACGCCACCAACCATTCCTGAGAATGTGGTAAAAACGCCGGTATCGTGTGGTTGATTCATAAAACTTGCCTTTTGACGAGACAAGATTCGGGAGAAATTTTGAGGGGGAGTTGACCGTTGTTTACGGTTGTTTCCCAGTGTTTACAAATCGACCTTTATAGCTATTTATTCATTATAAAAAAGGGATTTAGTATACAAAGAACCTGATTTTGTATACTTAATTCGTTTGAATAGTTGTGAGCTTTGCAATCAAATTCAAAGAAAATGAAACAAACTATTTTAATTACAGGAGCAAGTAGCGGTATAGGAAAAGAGACTGCTAAATTATTTCAAACAAAGGGCTGGAATGTTATTGCCACCATGCGAAACCCTGAGAAAGAAGCGGAGTTAAATAAATTGAATAATGTATTGGTAACTCGTTTGGATGTGTTGGATTTAGATTCAATTAATAACGCAATAAAATCCGGCATTCTAAAATTTGGTAAAATTGATGTACTTCTTAATAATGCTGGCTATGGGGCATATGGCCCTTTAGAGTCATTCCCAAGGGAGCGGATTTTGCGACAGTTCAATACAAATGTTATTGGCTTATTAGATGTGACAAGAGCAATACTTCCTCATTTCCGGCAAAATAGAAATGGAATTATTATAAACATCTCATCCATGGGTGGCAAAATGACATTCCCACTAGGATCATTATATCACGGCACTAAGTTCGCAGTAGAAGGAATATCAGAATCTTTACGATATGAAGTTGAGCAAATTGGAGGTAAAGTGAAAATAGTAGAGCCTGGCGCAATAGCTACTGATTTTGCTGGTCGTTCATTTGATTTTAATCATGATGAAAACCTAAAAGAATACAATAGCATTGTTACTAAAATCACCACTGTTTTTCCATCAATGGTCAAAAACGCATCAACAACTGATGTGGTTACAAAAGTAATTTATGAAGCAGCAACGGATGGGAAATCCAAACTTCGATATATGGCAGGCAAAGATGCTAAGATGTATAATTTCATGAACAAATTACTTGGATATAACTTCATAGTAAGTATGAATAAAAAGTTCTTCAAATTGTAAACCATGAATTCTGTTATTAAATATTTTAATGGCGAAAGAGCCGAGAGTTACCTTTTCCTGGCATTGGGAATCCTCGGCCTAGTCATAAGCAGTTATATGTTTTTTCTAAAAGCATCCGCATATTGGAAAGGATTTGCGATTCCGTTTATGCTGGTTTCGGTACTGGAAATAATAGTTGGCATATCACTTATTTATCGAAGTCCCAAGGATATTATCCGTGTTGAGAATTATATAAAAAACGATCAAGTCAAAATCAAATCCGATGAAATACCCAGAATGGAAAAAGTAATGAAGAACTTTGCGGTTTATCGTTATGTGGAAATCGTATTGATATTCATTGGGGCAATTCTTTACTTTGCCTCCGCGAATTCTGACTTTTGGCGAGGTTTGGGACTAGCATTATTAATACAAGCAAGCATTGTCCTGACACTTGATTATTTTGCTGAAAGACGGGGATTTATTTATTTAGAATACCTAAATTCAATCAGCCATGAATGACCTTTTACATTTAAAGACCATATCCGATCTCTATAAGTTTTTGAATTTGGGGTATGCGCAACATCCCTTAGTGGCGATAGTGGATTTTAGCAAGGCTATTGAATATACAACTGAGGAAATCAACATTAAGACTGATTTTTATTCCATCATGTTCAAAAACTATTGCCGTAATCACATTCGTTACGGTAGAAAAACTTTCGACTTTCAAGATGGAAGTCTTGTTTGCATTGCACCCAATCGTGTGATTACAATTGACAATGATGTTGAAGTAAAAGAGGACATGATGGGATGGGGATTGTTCTTTCATCCGGATTTGATCAGAGGCTCCGCATTAGGCAACAAAATGAAGGATTACTCATTTTTTTCTTACGAGATGTCAGAGGCCTTACACCTATCTGACAAAGAGAAACAATTACTTTATGATTGTATTGTGAAAATTCAAGGCGAATTGATTCAGAACATTGATAGTTACAGCCAGGTTTTAATAGCATCAAATATTGAACTTCTACTTAATTATTGTTCTCGTTATTACGGGCGACAATTCATCACACGAAAGAGTGCAAATCTTGATGTTGTTTCGAATGTAGAATATATATTGACGGGCTATTTTGAAAATAAGGAAAGAAGAAATGAAGGAATGCCCTCTGTGAAATATCTGGCGAGTAAAGTGAATCTATCCCCAAGTTATTTAAGCGACTTACTGAAAAGAGAAACGGGATTAAACGCACAGGATCACATTCACTATTTCGTAATAGAACAGGCAAAGAATATCCTTTTAGAAACCAATCAATCAGTTAGTGAAATAGCATACTCTTTAGGGTTTGAATATCCACAATATTTCAGCAGATTATTT
This sequence comes from Asaia bogorensis, assembly GCA_943367855.1. Taxonomy (GTDB): domain Bacteria; phylum Bacteroidota; class Bacteroidia; order Chitinophagales; family Chitinophagaceae; genus Nemorincola. The sequence goes on from CALRKH020000048.1 coordinate 16,845, forward strand.
AAGCAAAAAACCGGTAAAACACCGTTGGAATACAGGTCGAACAATTCACAATTGAACTAATGGTATAAGTAATTATGGTGAACCTATAATTCCAATAATAATTTCAACTTGTTTGGGGGTGAATATTCGCTGTCCTGGCTTGAATCCGAGATAATTCAATTCTTGAATAAGATTAGAATTTAGCTTTATCCACCTTCGTAGTTGAACACTTGCACTTTTTTTTGTAACATTTGGGAAGTAAAGCTGAGCAAGCTCTCCATACCCGTAAGATCTTATTATAAATTCTTTTTCCATTCCGTATTCGTTCGTAAGTGTTCACAAAAAAGCCCCGGTGTTCCCAGGGCTTCGTTTTAGTTAGTTAGTGTTAATCGTGTTCCTAATTTTCGAGAGAGTAGCTCCATGTCCTCGCCAACCTTTTGGTCAACAATTCGGGCATAGTGCTGTGTGCTGTTAATGTTTTTGTGGCCAAGCATTTTGCTCACTGTCTCAATGGGCACACCATTCATCATCGTTACTGTGGTAGCGAAGGTGTGTCGAGCCACATGGAAGGACAAGGACTTCCCAATTCCACAAAGGTCAGCAAGCTCTTTCAGGTAGGCATTAATTTTCTGATTGCTGAGCATGGGTATTACGGTATCATCCGGTTCCAGGGCTTCCAGGATACAATACTTACGAATGATTTCCATGGGGATATTCAACAAAGGGATGTTTGCACGGCCTCCGGTCTTTTGTCTGCGTGTGCGAATCCAATAGCCACCTTCATTGTGTTCAATCTCGCTTCGCTTAAGCTTTTTTACATCGATGTAAGCAAGTCCTGTAAAACAAGAGAATACAAAGAAATCACGCACTCGGTTGAGACGGTCAAAAGGGGAGTTGAATTCCATGAGCCTTTTCAACTCAGCTTCGGTGAGGTAAGGTCGATCAACCTCTTTCATACTAAGGCTGATGCCGGCAAATGGATCCTTTAGCAACCAGCCATGACGGATAGCTAGGCAGGTAATCCGTTTTAGGTTCTGTAAGAACTTGGTTGCGGTGTTGTAGTTGCATCCCATTTCCGTTTTCAGGTACATGGAATACTGAGTAATCATGTAGTGATCAATCGCCTTCAGCGAAACATCGTCCGTCCTGTAATACTTCAAAAGGAAATTCCGCATGTGGTTTTTTGCGGTGTTGTACTTCTGGTAGGTGGCATAGGTAGTTTCCTTACCAATGAGCTTTTTCAAGCTCTCCACATGTTCTTCCCAGCTCTCAATGAGCATTCGGGTTTTGGCCGTGTTGGTTCCTAGGATAGCATCCCGAAGATCAGATGCCAGCACTTCCTCTTTGACGGAAAGGAGCTCATTGTACTTTTTGTGAGCACGGACTTTGACGGCATCAATGTAATCATTGAAAATCCTGGCTTCTTCTGTTCTGCCCTTCATTTGATACCGGGCAGCATCCCAGCGATCGGGGTCGATGAAGCGTTTCAATCTTAGGGATACTTTATCCCCGTTAATGTTGATGCGAAGCATCACGGGGCATTCCCCGTTTTTCTTTTCTTTAGACCGGTTGATGTAGAAAACCAGACTAAATGTTGTTTTTGACGACATAAGGCGCAATTAGAATAATTGAGCCCCCCATTTTGATTGCAAATTTACTTCACCTCTTTGGCTAAAACAAGGTTACTTCTTTGATTCTCAGTTCTATTATGTTCGCAAGTGTTCGCGCACTTGTTACCCCTTTTTGATTTTTGAAAAGGGGTCACCAGAAGGAAACCCAGTTGGCGGTCAAAAGCGAACATTTGCGAAATTTCAAAGAATAAAAAAAGTGTGTAAATCAAGGACTTACACACTTTCGAACAGTTGCGAACTGTACTCAGCGGAGAGAGAGGGATTCGAACCCCCGGACCTGTTACAGTCAACAGTTTTCAAGACTGCCGCAATCGACCGCTCTGCCATCTCTCCGAGGACAAAATTAGATAAGGAGGGTGATTTTCAAAGCGTTTTTTAGAGAAAGGAGTACATATTTTTTTATAAAAAGTCAAAACCCGCTCTGGTAGCGGGTTTTGGGCCATATAAGAAAACAAAAAAGTTATAGGAGTATGGTATAAGGTGCTGAATATCAATGTGTTTCTTTATGCGTTAGTGGTGTTTTGGACGTATAATGTAGTGGGCGCTACCCTAGCCTGCCAACTGGCTGAACCAAGTGATAGCTAGTGAATAGCCATGGAGGCCAAGGCCGCTGATGCTGCCCTGACACTTGGCGGCTATGAATGATGTTTTGCGGTAGTCTTCTCGAGCAAGGACATTGGATATATGTACTTCAATGACGGGTATGCCTATGGCGGTAACGGCATCGGCCAAAGCAATGCTGGTATGGGTATATGCGCCAACATTGAGGATGATGCCATCGGTATTGCCAATGCATTGGTGGAGGTAGTTGATGAGCTCGCCCTCTACGTTGCTCTGATAATAGACTATGTCTATATGCGGAAAGCGAGCGTGAAGTGTTTGCAAATAGTCTTCGAAGGTTTCCTTACCATAAATACCTGGCTCGCGCGTGCCAAGTAGATTTAGGTTGGGGCCATTTACTATTGCCAGCTTCATCATATGGTTGAATGGATTTTATGCTTCTTGTGTGTTATAAACCTTAAGCTCGTTGTAAAGTGTGTCTCTTTCTACAGGTGTTTTGCCAACTGCTGAAATGAGGTCGCAAAGCTGCTCGGTGGAGAGTGATGGTGTTTGCTCTTCGGAGCCAGCCATTGAGTAGATTTTGGTAGTATCATCGATTGTGCCATCGAGATCGTTTACACCGAAGGATAATGATAATTGTGCGGACTCGCGACCGAGCATAGGCCAGTATGCTTTGAGGTTGCGGAAGTTGTCCATATAAATACGTGCTATGGCATATAGGCGCATATCTTCTATTATGCTCACCTCGGCCACGTTGGACATATCGTTGTCTTTGTTGCGGAATTTAAGCGGGATGAAGCAGTTGAAACCGCCGGTTTTGTCTTGTAGCTGGCGGAGTAGGCTCATGTGGTTAACTCTATGTTCGTACTTCTCTATGTGGCCATAGAGCATGGTGGCATTGGAGTGCATGCCGAGGTTGTGGGCAGTCTCGTGAATGTGGAGCCAGCCTCGACCGTCGACCTTATCGGCACAGATGATGTTGCGCACCTCTGGGGCGAAAATTTCGGCACCACCGCCTGGAAGACTCTGTAGTCCTGCATCTTTGAGCTTAGCTATTCCTTCTTCGGTAGTTAGTTTGGCTTTGCGGAACATGTAGTCGAGCTCAACGGCTGTGAAGCCTTTGAGATGGAGGTCGGGGCGATGAGTGCGGATGCGTGTGAGGAGCTCGCAAAAGAACTCGAGGTTCATTTTGGGGTGTACACCACCTACTATGTGAACTTCGGTAACGGGTTGACCATCGTAGCGGCGAACAATATCCATCATTTGCTCTATAGATAGTTCCCAGCCTTCATCTCGGTGTTTGTATTGGCGAGAGTAGGAGCAGAAGTTGCAGGTGAATACGCAGACGTTGGTAGGCTCTATATGAAAGTTGCGATTGAAGTATACTTTATCTCCGTGGAGCCTGTGTGCTACAAAGGCTGCAAGGCTACCAAGATAAGCAAGGCTAGCCTCTTGAAAGAGAGTCAGACATTCCTGGTCTGTTATCCTTTGATTTTGTTCTACTTTATGTGCTATTCTTATGAGCTCGGCACTGGTGCCTGCAAGATCCATAACTGGAGTTATGCTGAGTGTATTTGCTTCCATTTTCTGTAGCCTGTTTTGAAAAAGATAAACAGAGTGCAAAGGTAAAGGTATGTGCCCGAAAACCTACCTATAGTAAATGAGATATACCTATAGATAGTGAAGATGGGAGTAATGGCTCAAAAACGTGTTGCCAATAGATGGTATTCTCCCTATCTTTATTGCCTGTATTGTGGAATGGGGTTATTGTGTAAGTGATAATGAAGTGGAGATAATGGCACCAATGAACAGAGCACGTGTAATAAACAATTGACAAAAACGTTTATCTTTAAACAGATATGAGACATAACTTACTACATTATATAGTGCCAGCTGCACTGGCAATATTGGCTACTGCACCTGCTACGGCCAACAACATAATAAGAATAGCTGGTAATGGCAGTGCGGGATATAGTGGTAACGGTGGGGCAGCTGTGGCAGCGCAACTGAACAACCCCACTGGCGTGTGTGTAGATGGCGCTGGCAATATGTATATAGCAGACAGGGAGAACCATGTGGTGCGCAAAATAAATAATATAGGTGTGATAACTACTGTGGCGGGTACTGGCACGGCTGGTTATAGTATAGATGGTGTGGCGGCTACTAGTGCTCAACTGAACAAGCCTGGGGCTGTGATTTGCGATATGGCTGGTAATCTGTACATATCGGAAACGGGTAACAATAGAATATTGGTAGTGCGGGCGAGTGGCATTGTAACTACGTTTGCCGGTAGTGGAGTAACTGGATATAGTGGTAATGGAGGGTTGGCAGACACAGCGACATTTAATGCACCTGAAGGTATAACCTTTGACGCTAACTGGAATATGTATGTGGCTGATGCTGGCAACCATGTGATTAGAAAAATAGATGGCAATACGCACGTGGTAACTACAGTGGCCGGTAGCGGTGTGGCTGGATATGCTGGTGATGGTGGTGTGGCAACTTTGGGCAGATTGTATCAGCCATCGGCAGTGGCAGTAGATGCACTTGGCAGCATATATGTAGCTGATGTAGCTAACCATGCTATACGTAAGGTGCAAGGTGGACTCATAAGCACTGTGGCTGGAAATGGCACAATAGGTAGTGCTGGTGATGGCGGACCTGCGGCGGCGGCAACACTTAGATACCCATCGGGCGTGGCTACGGATATGAGTGGTAATGTGTATGTGGCAGACCAAGGTAATAATACAGTGCGTATGATAAGCGCTACTACAGGTATTATCAACAGAACTGCTGGTACTGGTGCAATAGGTGATGCAGGTGATGGTGGTGCTGCACTAGACTGTCAGATGAACTCACCGAGAACTGTGGTGGTAGATGGAATAGGCAGGGTGCTAGTAGCAGACCTAGGTAACCATAGTGTACGTGCTATAAGTATGACTGCGGAAGTGACAACGAATAAGGTGAGCAAGGGTACTGTGGCCTACCCTAACCCAGCCAATAATACCTTACTATTGACTGTGCCTATGGGTGAGGTGCATGTGACTATGAACAATGTGCTGGGACAAACGGTAAAAGACCTGCATGTGACTAACAGTGCTGGAAACATAAAGGTGGACGTGGGGGACTTAGCAACTGGTAGCTATCTGCTAGTGATAGATGCTAATGGGCAAAGAAATACACATCAGGTAACAGTAATAAGGTAGTCCGAGTGGACTACCTTATTGCTTATTTGGGGAATATCATTCTGTAATCTGTGACTACTTTTCCTTTTGTGATGTCATCAAGTTTCTTCTTGATGAGGCGTTTTTTGAGTTGTGATAGGTAGTCGATGAAGAGTTTGCCCTGTATGTGGTCGTACTCGTGCTGAATGACGCGAGCTGTGATTCCGCTGAATTCTCCTTCGTGCTGAACGAAGTTTTCGTCGAGCCATGTCATTCGGAGATTGCTCATGCGCTGCACATCTTCTCTTACTTTGGGTATAGACAAGCAGCCCTCATTGTAGGGCCACAGTTTGCCTGTTTCTTCGATAATGCGGGCGTTGATGAATACCTGTTTAATAGGTTTTTCGTCTTTGTATAGTTTTTTGTCTTCGTCGTCGAAGTCTCGAACTATTTGTTCAGTATCTACAAGGAACACTCTGATAGCTTTATTGACCTGAGGTGCTGCCAGTCCTACGCCCGCTGTATGGTAGAGGGTTTCCCACATATCGGCTAAGAATTTTTCCAGGTTTGGGTATTGAGGAGTTATATCGTCGCACATTTTGCGCAATATGGGGTTGCCATAAGCTACTACTGGTAGAATCATTTAATACAATTACTGCTTAATAATGTGCCAAAGATAGGTTGAAAAAGCGGTTTGATAGTAATGGTGATGTGTGGTGAAAAATTGCGGAGTTGTGTAATTTGCGGTATGAGCGAAGAAAGGGGGCGATTTTTTACGATTGCAATAGTGAAATGGCATACTACCGAAAACTACAGAGACCTACCATGGAAGGGTGAGACTGACCCATATAAGATATGGCTATCGGAGGTGATACTACAACAAACGAGGGCATTGCAGGGTTTGCCATATTATATGAAGTTTATAGAAACCTACCCCACTGTGTTTGATATGGCTCAAGCAAATGAGGAGGATGTCTTTAGATTGTGGCAGGGGTTGGGGTATTATAATAGATGTAAAAACATGCTTGCTACAGCAAAAATAGTGGTAGCACAATATTCAGGATGCTTTCCTGACAGCTACGAGGGATTGCTGGGGCTAAAAGGTATAGGTCCTTATACTGCTGCTGCAATAGGGTCGTTTGCTTATGGGCTGCCATGTGCGGTGGTAGATGGTAATGTGTATAGAGTGTTATCGAGATATTTGGGAATAGACACACCTATAGACAGTACTATGGGTAAAAAAGTATTTGCAGAATGGGCAGATAAACTACTTGATAAAGCCAATAGCAAGGCTTGGAATCAAGCAATAATGGACCTCGGAGCAACAGTATGCACACCAGCCACCCCCAAATGTGGTCTGTGTCCACTGGAGGCTAAGTGTGCGTCGGCAGGTACAGAGCTGGTGC
>CALRKH020000049.1:0-23251 GCA_943367855.1 Asaia bogorensis
ACACCAGTGGTGATACCTACAGCAGCTATCAGCAGCACCGTAGGCGATACAGTGTGCAACGGCACTACAGTAACCTTTGGCGCTAGCAGCACCAACACAGGCAGCGGAGCCACATACATTTGGCGTGTCAACGGTACTACAGTAGCTACAGGCACAGATAGCTATGCTTACACACCAGCCAATGGCGATGCAGTATCAGTAACTGTTACCAGCACAGAAGCTTGTGCAGTACCAGCTACGGTATCAGCTACACAGCTTATCACAGTGTTGCCTAATCTGGCACCAAGCGTAGAGATCAGCAGCAGCCCATCCAACAAGCTATGTGCAGGCACAATGGCTATGTTCACAGCAGCAGCTACCAACGGAGGTGATGCACCAGTGTATGTGTGGAAGAAAAACACTACCATCACAATGGGCACAGGTACTACACTCAACTACACACCAGCTAATGGCGATGTTATAACCTGTTGGTTAACCAGCAACTACCGTTGCCCATCAGTAAACAATGTAACAAGCAATGCCATCACAATGGAGGTAGCACCAGTATACGTACCAGAGGTAGCCATAGAAGTTACCCCAGGCACAACAGTAGAAGAAGGTCAAACAGTTACATTTGCAAGTACAGTAACCAATGCTGGACCTACACCAAGCTACCAATGGTTGAGAAACGGAGTAGTGGTAATGGGCGCAAACAGTGCCAACTTTACAACTGCTAATTTGATGAACGGCGACTCTATCACATGTGTGGTAAGAGGCAGCGGCGATTGCGGTCAGTCAACTATGAATTCAGTAGTAATGACAGTATTGCCAACATCAAGTGTAGTGAAAGTAGGTGGATTAAACAGCGACATGAAACTAACACCTAACCCAACTACAGGTGCGTTTACAGTGAGTGGCACATTAGCTACATCAAGTGCAGTAACAATGGAAGTAACGAACATGTTAGGTCAAACAGTATTTACCAAATCACTGTCTGGCACTACATCGGTTAACGAGCGTATAGAGTTGAACAATGAACTTGCCAACGGCATGTACATCTTCACTATCACCGCTGGCACCGACCGTCAGTCATTCCATTTCATGCTCAAAAAATAAAGTGTAGTTGTTAGCACAAAAAAGAGGGCTGTCTTAAATGGACAGCCCTTTTTTTGTACTATTTTTTTAGGAGTGAGTAATTCACAGTCTAAGTTTATAAATAACAATACTATTATATGTGATTAATTTGTCTGCATTTGCGGATATTGCAAGCTGAGCTAAAACAAAAAAGCAATCATTTCTGATTGCTTTTGTAGCACGTACGGGAATCGAACCCGTCATTCCTCCGTGAAAGGGAGGCGTCTTAGCCGATTGACCAACGCGCCATCCTTGGAATCGGAGTGCAAATATACGCTAATCGTTATGCACTGCAAACTTCTTGATACATATTTTTAGATACCAACCATTGCATTTATAATGCCTAAGAAGTCGTTAGCCACTAGAGCTGCACCTCCTATTAGTCCGCCATCTACATCTTCTTTAGCAAACAATTCTTTTGCATTAGAAGGTTTGCAACTGCCGCCATATAATATAGACATGTTACTAGCGGCATCTGCACCATATTTAATTTGGATTACACTACGTATGTGCAGATGCATGTCTTGTGCTTGCTCTGCTGAGGCTGTGCGCCCAGTGCCAATTGCCCAAATGGGCTCGTATGCAATGACAATGTTTTTCAATTGATCGACAGACAAATGAAATAGACCTTCATTTAGTTGTGTTTCAACGTATTGATTTTGAGTATCTGCATCTCTTACTTCAAGAGGTTCTCCGCAACAAAAAATCACTTTCAGATTATTAGCTAGTGCCTGGTTAACTTTCTGAGCAAGTATTTGATTAGACTCGTTGAAATATTGTCTACGCTCAGAATGGCCTATGATTATATAATCTACGCCTACACTTTTCAGCATAGATGCCGCAATTTCTCCTGTGTAAGCACCTGACGCCTCCTGATGACAATTTTGAGCAGCGAGATGTATATGTGCTTTGCCATTCAACTGTTGCTTAGTTTGCGTTAAATGAACAAAAGGTGTAGCTATAACAACAGACTTATTGTCTGTAAGTGATGGTAAACCATTTAGTATGTCGTTTACTAGAGTGGCACCTTCCTGGATATTCAGGTTCATTTTCCAGTTTGCAGCAATAATTTTTTTTCTCATGAGTGTTGTAATAAACAATAAAATAAAAGCACTACAAGTGCGTGTAAAAGATGCGCAAATGTAGTGCTAACAATATCTACTTACAAGAAGTGCTGCTTATAAGCTGCAAACTTTTCCAAATTCAGCTTCGAGCATACTACCCTTTGGAACACGTTTCCATTTAGTTTCTTCTTCGTCAAATTCTTCGGTAGCCAATACTTTACCGCCCATATCGTAATAGGTACATTCCATCACTCTATAAGCCTGTAATTTGCAATTGAATTGCACTTTGCGTCTGTAATAGCCTAGTTTATCGAAATTCTTAGTGTTAGTTTCTTTATCAACTACTTTGAGTGCCGATTTTCTAAATTCCGCTAGTTTTCCTTCTACTGGCTTAATCCTATCAAAGACAACAATGCTTTTAGTTTTTTTATTGGATGTAACAGACATTATGTACATCTCCTCAACACCATCGGCAGAGGTGCCCACAAAATAGTTTTGAGCAAAAATGGAATGGCTATAAAGTAAGGCCACGAAAAGCAAAACAAGTCTCACGATGATTTATTTTTTGAGGTGTGAAATTATGAAAATAGCAGTTTGCGCATCAAACAAATTGGCTAAATGAGTATTAAAAGTGTATACAAAGCAACAAAAAACACCATAAGAATTTAAGTGTAGAATAGGGAAATTCAGAAAAGGGGTAAGAACCTTAAATTAGTATTAATGCTGGAATGACACTATAATCTGAAACAAAAAGAAGTATATTTACGCCGTTATTTGAGGCAATAAATAATATCATGATAAAGAAACGAATTATACCAACTATCATCATCCTGACAATAATATCAATAATGTCTGAAGGTTGCGCCTTAGACAGACGCTGGTACTCGACCTATAAAAACAAAGATGACGAAGAAAAAACAGAGCATTATAACGGCTACAAGAAGCGATGGTATAAACGCAATTTCAGAAATGGTAATATTTGGAAATAAGACACAGTAGCTAATTAATTAAAAAACGACAGAACTAAAAGTGACTAGATTTCTCCTTGTTTTATTTTTGATGGTTAGTTATCAAACTATTGATTGCAAAGCGCAAAGCAACGATAAAGGTGACGCTCAATGGTTGTCTTACTACTCATCTAAATGGGAAACCCTAGTTAGACCTAGCATCAAAAATCCATTAAATATTTTCTACAGATTCGTATCAAAGGAAGGGAAATATTATTTTCAGACTAAGATATCAATGTCTGGCGAGTCGTTTATAGTAAAAAGAGGCGCTCCCCTAGAACTATTATTAGGACCTGAATATGGGGCAGCTGAAAAAGTGGTTTTTTCAAGTCCTACTTACAAGCGTAGTTGCTTAGGTTGTGGATCGAGATCGACAAATGGAGACATGCAGGGAGTAACAATAACTTACCCGATAGAAAAAAGTACCCTTGAAAGAATGCAGCAGTATTTCATACAGCATGTATCTATAGAGGTGAATGAAGATTTGATAGCCGGTAGTACACCAACGTTAGTAAGAGCGGAGCACTTTAGAGACCATGTGACAGCCTTCTTGAATGAAGTAAATAGAAATTAATTCAGCTTACTTGATGATTTGATATAATTCGATATCACTTCTTTTATCTATCAATACCAGTTTCAGTCTTTTGTCTTCTACGAGCGAATTAAAAAGCCTGTTGTAACCTGGGCTTAAAAGCCAATTTTCTCCTGAATAGTGCATGTAGTATTCCACATTGTAGCGTGTAATATCGTTTATAAGTGCTTCTGTATTGGCAATAGGAATATTATGACTGATAACTGAATCTTTTTTGTCTACTTGTGGTACAATGGTATAAAACTGATTTCTAGAGAAGTAGCATATTTTACCCAGGTGCCTTGGGTGTAAGTTTGAGACAATTTTTTTTGAAGAGATGCCAGAGCTGGATAAGAACTCTGCATATTTATTTTCTTCTTTTCCTATATCGGCAATAGTAAACAGAGAATAAATAGGGAAAACCAAAAGGGATAAGGCGAAAATTTTTATTGATATAGGTCTTCTTGTAATTGCCTCAGGCAGAGCTTGCAAGCTGGAATAAAGAACAATAGACAAAGGAAGCAGTACCCATAAGTACCGAGATTCGACGTGCACTGTTATATATCCGAGGGGTAATAACAACATCCAGAAGGCTACAATAAGAGTTCGTTTTTGAAGTAAATTTCTATACCTTTTTTTAATGAAGATCAGTATAAGAGATAGGTAAGTGAGTGGCAACAAAAGTGAAATTTCAAATAAACACTTAATGGTCAATAATGTAGTGTACCCTACCCTTAAAACCTGACGAATAAAGTAGGCCTGAGTGTCCCAAAAGTGCACATACAAACCATTGAATAAGTATGGGTCTTCCCAATAATATACACCGCCATTATGTGCAGGCGGTAATAAGGTAATGATATCGCTTCGCCAGACTGGATGCCCAATTAAGAACCAACTAAATATCATTTTGCCAGCCAATGACGTAGTCCACACTCCGTATTTGAGATGTAATAAATATACCCAAGGCGCAATGACACAGGCAGTGACAGAAAATATGACGATAAGCGGTTTAAAAATTGACCTGATGCTAGCAGCAGACTTGACATACAATGTAATAGGAAGGACTAACAATAAAAAAGGCAAAGAATATGCTTTGGAGAAAACAGCTAAGCCTGTTAGTAGTCCTACAAACAGCCATAGTTTTGAATTGGTTATAAAATCGTCTTTCAATAAAATGTAGAGGATAGAAGTGAGGAAGAAACACTGCCACAAATCATCGAAAAGCTGCCAATAGACGGCCATAGATAGAAAAAATGTCTGGCAAAAGCCTAGCCATAAGACGTTGTCTGATGCTAGATCAAACCTTTTGTATAAGCTAATGGAGACATAAAGAAAACCAACAGCGGCAATGGTGTTTACTAACAGAGCAGCAAACAATTCGGCAATGCCCAACTTAATAAAAATAGCAGTAAGCCAGCAACCTAAAGGACTCCAAAGACCGTTTATGGCATTGTGCCAATCTCCATTGGCATATCTACGAGATATGATGAGATAAGAGGTTGAGTCGGGATCTACATAATACTGACAGAATTGATACAAAAGGGCAATTGCAAGTAATAATGTGAGCAATGGGGCTACATGCAATAGCTTGAATTGAGTACTTTCTTTTACTAGCCTCATTTGATTGCTTTTATCATTCTGTCATTACCGTTTATATCCTTCTTCAATTGCACGAGCATATAACCATATCTCTTAAACAAATCAAGCGCCTGATTGCCGAAAGATTGTTCTATTTCGCAATATATAGCTCCGCCATCTATAAGATATAGCCTACCATATAACGCTATCATTTCATAAAAGATGAGCGGATTGCTATGCGGCACAAATAATGCCAGGTGGGGCTCGTAATTGCGAACGTTGATATCCAGTTTTTGAGATTCTGTATCTGGAATGTAAGGAGGATTAGAGATTATCAGGTCACAATTGCCTATCAAACTCCAGTTATCTTGATTGAGAAAATCGAGTTGAATAAGTTGAATGTCAGCTTTTAGGTTTTCGGCATTGAGCTTTGCTACATGGAGCGCGTCAGCACTTACATCGCAGCTCAATATAGTAGCGTGTGGAAGTTTTTTTTTGATAGTGATAGGAATACATCCGCTACCAGTGCCGATATCTACTATTTTGAACTGATGACTGTCTAGAAATTTGGCATCGGTAACTAACCAATTAACTAGTTCTTCAGTTTCGGGTCTGGGGATAAGAACAGATTGATTGACAAAATAGGATTCACCAGCAAACCATGCTTTGGCAAGTACGTATTGCAAAGGCTTACCTGCTATTAGTTGCGTTTTCCAATTTTGAAAAGTATTGAATTGATCGCCAGATAGAATTTGATCCTTATTAATTAGCAGGTCCATTTTACCAAAGCCAGTCAATTCCAGCAACAACTCGTGAGCTATAGCTGCGGCTTCTCTATCGTCGTAAAGGTGAAGTATGCTACTTTTTAAATCGTTGTAGGAAGAAATTAACGAAATCACCCACTAAAGATAGAACGCAAAACGTGAATAGTTAAAGTAAATGATAAGGAGAGTGTGTATGTTTGCAAATTCTTTTTAAAACAAGTTATTAGAAAATGGAATGGTTATCGAATCCTGAAATATGGATTTCATTGATTACGCTAACAGTGCTAGAAATAGTATTGGGCATAGACAATATTGTATTTATATCTATACTGACGGGTAAACTACCTGATCATCAACAAAAAAAAGCAAGACAGACCGGATTGGCACTTGCGATGATAACTCGTGTACTGCTATTGTTATCAATAAGTTGGGTAATGAAATTGAAAGGTTCGCTTTTCAATATTGGAGGAATGATAGGTGTTACAGAACATGAACTATTGGAGAAGCTGGATATTTCGGGAAGGGATCTAATATTAATAATTGGTGGTTTATTTTTGATATACAAGAGCACAGCAGAAATACATGAAAAACTAGAAGGTGATGAACATGAAACGAAAAAAACTAAAGTTCATTCTTTTAGTGGAATTATAGTACAAATTTTAATATTGGACATTGTTTTCTCGCTAGACTCGGTAATAACGGCAGTTGGTATGGCCGACCATGTGGGTGTGATGATAGCTGCAGTGATAGTAGCTGTAATGATAATGCTTGTGGCAGCTGGGAAAATTAGCGACTTTGTTCACAAGCACCCAACAGTAAAAATGTTGGCCTTATCCTTCTTGTTATTAATTGGCGTATCGCTAATAGCAGAAGGTTTTGAAAATGGTATACCTAAAGGGTACATATACTTTGCGATGGCATTCTCTGTGCTAGTAGAAATGCTGAATCTAAGAGCGGGCAAGACAGGGAAAAAAGAACATTAATATTTGAGAGTAGCTTACTTGGCTACTCTCAAATATTTTTCAGGACGAACATTGAATGCCATTTTACAATTTTCGCTACAAAAATTTATCGTGTCGTTATTGTAAACTGTTTTTTCTGTCCAAGAAGTATCGAATTCCATTTCGCAAACAGGGTCAAGCTGGCCGCTTTTTATTTTAGTAATTGTTTCTTCGCTATAACCTGTTTCGGTTTGGGGGGCAACAACCATCTCTTTGGGGGACTCTTTCTCGGGTTGGTTACCACAAGACGTAGCTAAAACGAATAGTGCACCAATAATTATTAAGTTCTTCATTATACAAATTTAAGGTTCACAAACTATAAATACACTCTTTTGAATGGTATTACCTGCGTGGTCTATCTGAATCAGCACTTTGAGTTCGTAAGTAGTAGATTTGGCTACCGATAACGTAACTGATTCCTTCACACGAATATCATCGGCATGTGCATGATTGGCATAGTTGTATGTAAGGTATTTGGTAGCTGTATCAACAAGCATAATTTCGTAGCCATGCAAAATATTGTTGTAAGAAGCAGTAGCATTAATCAATAGACTATCGCCTGACTTTAGGTGAGCACCATTAGTAGGTGATAATATATCCAATTGTACATTTTGAACAGCTGATTGATTAGGTTTCTTTTGACAAGCAGACATTATAATAATAAGCATTATCAGAAGGCTCGTTAAACTAAGTTTGTTCATAAAAAATTAAAAAAGGTAAAAGATTGAACATTCTGTTTTGAATAGCACCTGCGTATTACCCCCTCTATATTCACCATTGATGGGAGCGAGTAGCGCACATCTGCCACCAAATGACTTGTAAAACAACTGCATAGAGGCTGTAGCATAAGAGAGAAGACCACCACTGTATTCGTTTAGATATCGCTTGGGATAATTGTAGTAATCCATTGCTATATACTCGACTCTAGCACCGATGTTGGGAACAAGAGTAAGTGATTTGTATTTGCGAGTGATGAAAGCAGCTATATTGGATTGTAGACTGCTACCGTATCTATACTTATCAATACTTTGGGTAGTGTAAACGGCTGTAACATCTGCCAAGATGCCTTTTTTTGCTTGCTCGTATTGATAGTTAAAATTTACAACTGCATCGATAGAGCCAGTGCCAAGTGGCACAGTATTGCTCACTTCGTTGCTACTGGTGAGCGGTGAAGAGTAAACGCCAGTTGGTAGTTTACATCCTAAACCTGAATATATGGTATGCTTGGTGTTGGGCGATTTGTATAGCTTGTGATATGCTAGTAAAGAAATATCGCCAAGGCCTGAAGCAATGCCTCTTTGGCCATCTTTATCTCTAATAGAGTATTGAATAGGTATGGCTGTGAATAGATGCCAACCATGCCCCAGGTGCGCCCTACCCCACACTCTTAAGTTGAAATTATAGTCGTTTGTCTGTTCGTTTGGCCGGCCGATATATGCAGATGGATAGCTACCGCTGAGGCGAGCATAAAGCATTTGGATGCCAACAAAATTGGACTTGTAGGATGGTTGAAAACCAACAAATTGTCCACTGGCACCACCGCCACAAACATCGCATGCATGCACCAAGTGTTTACCAAACAAAATACAGACAACGAGCATCAGTGCTGATCTCATTGTAAAATTGCTATTGAAATAGATGAATAAAAGTAGAATGCCTAATAAGCAGGCATAGTGACCCTATAACTAAACAAAAGCAGGCGGACGAAGTGTGCGTGATGGAAGACCTGAAAGTAAAGTAGTATTGAAACTACACAAGTGATGAGATAAAACGTAAAAGTGCTGAAAATGAATACTAATAGCAGTAGGTAACAAATAAACAGAAGACTCTACAACTTTGAGCTTCTCTGGCAATTCGGATTTTGCACCTTTAGAAAGCCCGTCTACTTTACTTAATTGTTTTTTTAGATGGCATTTCCCGTTGCAATGGAGTTGTGGTTTAGATTTGTTTTCGCAGTATTTGTTGGTGATTGATTCTTTATTGCATTGATACCAAAAGAACAGTCCGACCTTCATTACAGACTGATAAGGCAAAATTAGCATCAACAAAATAGCAATGACCGACCTAAGCACAGTGCAAAGTTAGTGAATGCGTGTGTAGAATAAGGGTGAAAATGAACAAGGAGGAAAAGAAAGTTGTGAAGACAAATGCAATGTAGGCAGAGTATTATCTTAGTGCCTGCATAATAAAGTAATTTTGGGTATGGAAGAATATATATCATTTGAGCAGATTCCGTTTGGGAGTGACAATTTTGCTGAGAACCCTGAGCCGAGATGTCCTTGCGTACTGCTGCTTGACACATCGGGCTCGATGGGTGGTATGCCCATAGCTGAATTGAACGAAGGGGTAAGAACATTCAGAAATGAGCTACTAGCAGACCCACTAGCTACAAAGAGAGTAGAAGTAGCAATGGTTACTTTCGGCCCGGTATATATTGAATCGGAATTCCATACGGTTCCTAACTTTCATCCAAGAGAACTGGATACTACAGGAGACACACCAATGGGAGCAGCCATACTGAAAGCCATAGAAATGGTGAACCAAAGAAAAAAAGAGTATAAAGAGCATGGTATAGCCTACTATAAGCCCTGGATAATACTGATAACCGACGGTGCGCCAACAGATGAATGGACTGCTGCTGCTGCTGCTGTGCAACAAGGAGAGGAAAAGAAGTCTTTTGCTTTTTTTGCAATAGGTGTGCAAGGAGCAAGTATGGACGCACTGAAACAGATATCTGTGCGGCAACCTCTAAAATTAAAGGGGTTAATGTTTCGGGAGTTTTTCATGTGGCTATCAGCATCTATGAAAATGGTTTCAGCGAAAAATCCGGGCAATGCTATAAATCTACTGCCGCCGAGTGGGTGGACTGAACTATGATGTGGAAAGTAATAGGACAAAGTGCAACAGGCATGGCTCACAAACAGATAGATAAGGGCTGTGATGATGCAAACATGTATAAAACTGTTGGGAAAGGACCTACAAAGAGCATACTACTGGCAGCAGTGAGCGATGGAGCTGGCAGTGCGATGAAATCGGCTGATGGTGCTCGGCAAGCTGTAGAAACAGTAATTAGTGTTGCCGAAAACATGTTTGAAGCGAGTGACTATGAGCCACTAAGTGAAAGTAATTTAATAGCATTAGCAGAACATGTGCATGAAGCAATTGCCGCTATGGCGCTAAAAGATGGCAACCATGACATAGAGGAATATGCATGCACCTTGCTATTTGCTGCAATAACGCCTAACAGTGCAGCATATATACAAATAGGAGATGGAGTAATTATAACATCGGATGGAGGAGATGGCTATGGGTATGTATGGTGGCCAGATAATGGTGAATATCTAAACACGACCTCATTTATCACAGACCATGACTATATGGCGAACCTGCGTGTGAAAGTAGTAGCGGCCGACATAGAGCATATCTCTTTGCTCACAGATGGATTGCAACAACTGACGCTGAACTATGAACATCAGACTGTACACAAGCCATTTTTTGACAATTTAATTCAAGTATTGAAACAGGCGCAGTTACCAGAACATCTGGAGATACTAAACAGAAAACTGAATGAATATTTACAAAGCGATGCCATAAATAACAGGACTGATGACGATAAAACTATAATACTTGCTAGCAGGCAGCTATGATATATAAAGACCCCAACGGCACCGAATACCAAACGGACAAACTACTAGGAAGCGGTGGTGAGGGGAAAGTATATACTGTAGTGAACAACAACAAGGTGGTGCTAAAATGCTATAATGAGCCACTGCCTATAGAAAAACAATACAAGCTATTGGCAATGGTAGCCAATGCCAAAGCTGTAGTGACTGAGTATGCAGCGTGGCCACAAGCTGTAGTAGCTGACAGTAGCGGTAATATTGCAGGGTTTGTAATGAGGAAACTAGCTGGTTTTGCGCCCTTACATCAAGTATTTAGCCCGCTAGACCGAAAAAAATTATTTCCGGATAAGGGGTATAATTTTCTGATACATGTGGCAAGAAATGTTGCTACTGCTTTTCACAGAATGCACAGTGAAGGCATAGTGATAGGCGACATCAATGAAGGCAATATACTCATCAACAAACAAGGGATCGTATGTTTTATAGATTGTGACTCTTTTCAGATAACTGCAGGTAATAATAAGTATCTGTGCGAGGTAGGTGTACCAAGGTATCTGCCACCTGAGCTACTAAAAAAGTCTACCTTCTCAGGTATTGTAAGAAGCGAGAACACTGATAACTTCTCACTGGGGATACTCATCTTTCAGTTGCTATTTTTGGGTAGGCATCCGTATGCAGGTGTGCATAAAGGGAGTGGAGATATGGACGAAGAAACAGCCATTAGACTTCAACACTTTGCCTATTCGCTAACCAATGAACGTAAAAAACTGCTGCCTCCCAAAGATAGCATAGCTATAGACACACTGCCCGAACGAATAGTATGGTTGTTTCATAGAACATTTGAGACTGATGAGCGACCAACAGCTGCAGAATGGGTAAGTGAGCTGAGTAAGATGCTAGAAGATATACAACAATGTAGTGTGTCGTCTATACATAATTACCCAACAAGCATGGTGGAGTGCCCATGGTGTAGATATAGAAAAGAAAGAGGCATCATGTATTTTCTGGATGACAGCTATTTGCTAGCTAATTCATCTTTAGGGAATATTGAACATTTTGTAAATGGTTTCAAACCGCAACCACTCAATATATCAAAATGGAGCTTTAGTGGGCAAGTTCCAGACTTGAAACCAACGCCAGTTAGCAGCACACTCAAAAGACAGTATAGAATAAAGATATCGCTAAGTAGCTGCTTGCTTATTGGTGCTTTAACTTGTTTCTATGCTTCTTTGGCTGCCGGGTTTACATTGCTACTACTTGCAATATGGGTTTATGTATATTCGAAATGGGCCAGAGCGCTAAAGAAAGAGAAAGCTAATAGGCACGATCTCTACCTATCTCTTATAAACCATAGGAACAAGCTGCTGATAGAATATGAACAAACTAAAGAATTAATACAATATAAAGAACTGGAAGCTAGCTTTGTGGTGCTGATTCAGCACTTCAAAGACCTGCCCAATGAGCTAAAAAAGAGAAAAGAAGTAATAGAACAGACTTTATACGAAGAACAACTGAATGACTACCTAAAGCAATTTGAGATTGAACATTATTCAATACCATCGATAGGAAGTGTAAAAAAGACCTCACTGCGCCAAATGGGTATAGTAACTGCAGCGGATATAAGAAGACTCAGTAATACCAAAGTGCAGGGGATAGGACCAGCTATGGAAGGCATACTGAAATCTTGGCGATTGCAGATGGCATCAGGGTTTGTGTATATACCAGACAACTATCGTGTAAATAAGGAAATGGAAATTGTGCTGCAAGAACTGAATAAACTAAAAATAAAACTGGAAGACAAAATAAGAGCTGACTATCAATCTATGTCGTTTCTTCGGCTTAATGTGCTGAATAAAGCAAAAATGATAGACAATCAACTAAATGAATTGACTATAAAAATAAAACTTGCTGAACTAGATGTTGAGGCTTTTAAAAAGTATGCGTCTTAATAAGTAAGTGATTAACTAAACTAAAAAACAAAGAATGAACAGAACAATACTAATAACTGGAGGTACTAGTGGATTTGGCAAGGCAATAGCAGAACGATTTGCAAAAGAAGGAGGATATACCATTTGCATCACTGGCCGACGAGCAGAGCGACTGAATGAAGTAGCAGAAGAACTACGCAAAAAGTATCAATCAACAATTGTTACGCTACATTTTGACGTAAGAGATAAAATACAAGTAGCAAATGCTATGGAAGAACTAAAAAAACAAGTTTCGCAAATAGACATATTGGTAAACAATGCTGGACTGGCTTCTGGACTAGGCACGATAGATACAGGTGATATAGAGGACTGGGAAACCATGATAGATACCAACATAAAAGGTTTGCTGTACATGACAAGAAGTATAACACCTTTGATGAGAGCACAAGCTTATGGCCACATAATAAACATAGGGTCGACAGCGGGAAAGACTGTATATAAGAATGGTAATGTGTATTGTGCAACTAAATATGCAGTAGATGCACTAACACAAGCCACTAGAATAGATATGCTACCATATGGCATAAAAGTAACTGCTATTAACCCAGGGATGGCTGAAACTGAGTTTTCGCTAGTACGTTTTAAAGGTGATGAAAACAGAGCAAAAACAGTATATGAAGATGTGAAACCATTGCAAGCTAGCGATATAGCAGATATTGTATGGTATTGCGCTACGCTGCCTGCACATGTGTGTATCAATGACCTTACGGTAACCTGCCTGACACAGGCAAATGGTGTATATAACATAAAAGAGTCTGAGAAGGTGAAACCAGAATAAAGTATTGATCAATTAAGTGAATAGTGAACATATATATTACAAACTAGCTAATTAAGGTACAATGATTCATACGTTTGGTGGGTATACAATACGTGCCATAAAAGAAGAAGACAATGCTGCGATAGCACAGGTGATAAGAAGTGTGTTGCTAGAGCATAATGCGGCTAAACCTGGAACAGTGTACTACGACAAGACAACGGATGATTTGTATAACCTATTTGCAGTTGAAAACGCTGTGTATTTTGTAGTTGAGTTAAATGGAGCATTAGTAGGTGGTTGTGGAATATACCCTACCGAGGGATTGCCCGATAAGTGCTGCGAGTTGGTGAAGCTCTATTTGCTACCAACAGCAAGAAGAAAAGGAATTGGGAAACACCTACTAGAGCTATGCTGTGCAACTGCTGCAAAACATAATTATACCAACATCTACCTGGAATCAATGCCTGAACTTAGTGCCGCAATAAGCTTGTATGAAAGTTGTGGTTTTAGGGTGCTAAACAAACAACTAGGAAATACTGGTCATTATGGGTGTGACCTGTGGATGCTAAAGGAGCTGTAAGTTTCATCACTTATAAAAAGGGTGGTATTGCTGCAGCACAGAGCGTAGGTAGGCTTTGTCGAGATGGCTATAAATTTCGGTAGTTGTAATGCTGGCATGGCCCATCATGTCTTGAACAGCACGAAGATCTGCACCTCCCTGAACAAGATGGGTGGCAAAAGAATGACGCAATGTGTGTGGGTGTATTGTCTTTTTGATGCCTGCTTTTAATGCCAAATCGCGGATGATGTAGAATATCATAATGCGTGATAATGGTTTACCAAGCCTACTAATAAATAGATGATCGGAATATTGGGGGCTAGCAATAGGCTGATGGCACCTGACATGGTCTTTGTAGAGATGAACCTGTTTAATAGCCTCGTCTCCAATTGGCACTAACCTTTCTTTATTTCCTTTGCCTATGACACGTATGTATCCAACATCCAGATACATACCTGACAGCGTGAGACCAATAGTTTCAGAAACTCGCAAACCGCAACTATACATTACTTCGAGTATCGCTCTATTGCGTTGACCGTCTTGACGAGAGTGATCGATGGCTGCAAATAATGTCTCCACTTCTTCTACAGATAGCACATCTGGTAGTTTTCGACTCAATTTAGGTGCTTCAATTAACTCAGTTGGATCTTTAGTAATTACCTCTTCTATGAGGAGGTATTTATAAAAAGATTTTATGCCACTAAGAATTCTAGCTTGAGTAGCAGACTCTAATTCTAAATCGGAAATAGCTTTTAATAAAGAACGAATGTGCTCTGACTGAACAGCATCTGGAGACATTGAAATACCCAATTGATTTAAATGGTCTTTGAGATAAACAACATCTCTTCGATAAGCCTGAATTGTATTATCGGACATTGACCTCTCTAATGTCAAATATGCTTCAAAACCTTTTATGTAAGCATCCCACATGATATTAACGTAAAACTACTAAAGATATGCTTGTGGTCAGCTAAAGTAAAAATGTGTAGCACTACTTTCGCACAATAATCGGATAACTATGCAAGACCTTACAAACATAAAAGACGTAGAGATACTAGTAAATAGCTTTTATGATGTAGCAAGGAAAGATGATTTATTAGGGCCAATATTTAATACTATAATAGGTGATGACTGGAGCCATCATTTACCCATCATGTACAAATTTTGGGATATGGTACTATTTGAAACACCGGGATATAAAGGACATACAGTGAAAAAACACATAGACGTAGACCATAAAATGCCCATGCAAAAAGAACATTTTGACAGATGGCTAACCCTATGGACTGCTACAGTGGATAAACTATATGTGGGATCAATAGCCGACATTGCTAAAAACAAAGCTGGATTGATGGCTAACATGATATACATCAAAATAGAAATGGCCAGAATGGGATTTGAAACCTTAAATTAGCAGCATGACTATAGTAAAAGTACAATTAAATTTACTAAACTGAACAAGTTATAAGAACTGATAATTAAGGAGTTATTAAGGCCCCGCTGGAAAAATTTAATACACTTTGTTACGGCATTATGTATTACTTTTGGGGCCTGAAATTTCTTAATAAAAAAATAATCTATGCAGGAATTTGGCAAGAAAAATTCGTCAGTAAATTTGGCCGATCTTGGGTTGAATGTAGGTATAGCACATTGGAACCTATCACCAGACGACCTTGTGAAGTCAACGCTAGCATTGGGCCAAGGAGTACTTAATGATTCTGGCGCATTATGCGTAAGCACCGGCAAATTTACCGGACGCTCTCCTAAGGATAAATTTACTGTAAAGGACGCAATAACAGAGCACAGCGTAGATTGGGGTGAT
Source organism: Asaia bogorensis (assembly GCA_943367855.1). Classification (GTDB taxonomy): domain Bacteria; phylum Bacteroidota; class Bacteroidia; order Chitinophagales; family Chitinophagaceae; genus Nemorincola. The sequence goes on from CALRKH020000049.1 coordinate 15,848, forward strand.
GTTAACATTGCCATGTCGCCAGATACTTTTGACAAACTGTATGACAAGGTATGTGCATACATGACAGGCAAAGAAGTATGGGTGCGTGATGCATATGCATGTGCTGACCCAAAATACCGTTTGAACATTCGTGTTGTGAATGAAACACCATGGGCGAACCTGTTTTGTAATGATCTATTCTTGCGTCCGTCTGAGGTAGAAATAGCTACTCAAAACCATGACTGGTTGATATTGCAAGCTCCAGGTTTTCAAGCTGACCCAGGAGTAGATGGTACGCGCCAAGCAAACTTTACAGCAGTAAACTTCACTCGTAAGATAATATTGATCGGAGGCTCTGGCTACACTGGCGAAATGAAAAAAGGCATTTTCGGTGTTTTGAACTTTGTATTGCCACACGACCATAAGGTACTTAGTATGCACTGCTCTGCCAACGAAGGTAAAGACGGCGATGTAGCACTATTCTTTGGGCTTAGTGGAACTGGGAAAACTACGCTAAGTGCTGACCCAGAAAGAGCACTAATAGGAGACGATGAACACGGTTGGGCACAAACATCTGTATTCAACTTTGAAGGAGGGTGCTATGCTAAGTGTATAGACCTAACTGAAGAAAAAGAGCCACAGATATACCGTGCCATAAAACATGGTGCATTGTTGGAGAACATCAAATTTGTAGAGGGTACTAACAAAGTAGACTATGCAGATGCTTCTATAACTGAAAATACAAGAGCTGCTTATCCTATAGACCATATAGAGAATGCAAAAGAGCCTTCTTATGGTGGACAACCAAAAAACATCTTTTTCCTGACTTGTGATGCATTTGGTATTCTACCTCCAATATCGAAGTTGACCAAAGCGCAAGCAATGTATCACTTCATAAGCGGATATACTGCAAAAGTAGCAGGAACTGAGGTGGGTGTTACAGAACCACAAACTACCTTCTCTGCATGTTTTGGTAGAGTGTTTTTACCACTGCATCCAGCAAAATATGCTGAATTGCTAGGTAAAAAACTAGAAGAACACAATGACGTTAACGTATGGCTGATAAATACTGGCTGGAGTGGTGGATCGTATGGCGTAGGTAGCCGCATGAAACTGAGCTATACTCGTGCTATGATAACAGCAGCAATGAAAGGACAATTGAATGATGTAGAATATGTGGCACATCCAGTATTTGGTGTACTAGCACCTACTTCAGTGCCAGGCGTGCCAGCTGAAGTATTGATACCAAGAAATACATGGGCTGACAAAGAAGCTTATGACAAAAAAGCAAATGAACTTGCAAAACTATTTGTAAACAATTTTGCTAAATATGCTGACCAAGCTAGCGAAGAAATACGCTCTGCCGCACCAAAAGTGATGGAAAACGCATAAATAAGAATAGTAAAGCTAATTTATAGGAAAGCCCAGTGATAGAATCGCTGGGCTTTGTTTGTGATATTTAAATAATGTACACTTCTAATTTCCATTCAAATTATTGTTCCAAATAGAAAAAATGAATCTACTAGATGTTTAATTATGCAGACAATTGTACAAAATGCATAAAAATGTTTTCATGGTGATAGGGCGTTTAGGTTAGGTGGTTCGACGGTAATTTCATGGTGACAGGTAAATATTGTAAGTTATGACTAGTAACGCTTAAAGTTTCATGATGATAGAGCTTACGATGGTGGTGATTCTATATTTCAGATGACAGTGTTTAAGCTTTTTGGTGATTAGTTTACAAATACATTTCGTTTCTGTACCAGAGTAAGGAGCTTTTTAAAACCATATAGGAGCATTATTGTTATCATAGAATAAGAAGTGTTTTCATGGTGATAGATGTAATCATTTTTTTGGTGAAGAGTTGTTTTCTTTCAGTGATAGCGATTGGAAGTATGAGAAGGTAAACGTTGGAAATATACAGGCACTATTACTACAGTATATTTTAGCACACCGAGAAGCATTGCAAATGCGAGTAAATAATTGGATGAAGTCACACCATATATTCCCCAGCATAGATACACTGCCAAGCCACTCCATATATGTGCTTTGTGAGGGTTGGATATGGCCGACACTGAAGAAGCCCATATAACAGCCGGAAGACTAACCACTAAATGAATAGCTGCCAGCAGCGAACCTATTAGACCGAGAGTCATTGTGATGCTCATAATTTCTTGTTTTGGTGGATATACTTTTCGTTGTTGTGATGATGCAAAAGTCTAAAAAGATTGAATCGTAGAAAAGGTTGCTTTATGCAAATACACCCCGTGAATTTTCACGGGGTGTATAATACGCTCAATAAAAATCTTGTGTTTTCTTGCACTTAGCAATAAATCTGTACACTTTTGTAGCACTAAAACAATTTGAAATGACATTAGGACTTAGAAACATCAACAGCAGGCAATTGAGCCCTGATATGAATTCGGGAAATGACATGCCTGACAAAAGAAGTACAAAATCATTGGTAATGACACCAAGCATGCTTACTGATGGACGTGCAAGTTTTTCCTATAGCTATCGCAATGCCAATTCAAACCCTAATTTCTTGCAAGACCTGAAGGTAAACTGGCTAGCCTTTAGCAATCAGGTTAACAACTTGAATAATTCGCAGCCAGTGCCCTTAACTGCTGAACGAATTGCGCTAAGGTTTATTCACAGGTTCAATATGCAAAACCAAAGATGGTATCTTACTTGTCAACTATGTGGCATAGTGGGTGCGCCATTGCCAGATGCTGATGTGACACGCAGACATGAAACATATGTGCTTAATCCTTTGCCTTTATACTTCGACATCACTACTGATGGGCAGATTGTAAATAATGGTTCAAATGGTTTGGGCGGCGATGTTTCTAGCCACTGGGGAGTAGATTATTTTGACAATGTATTCTTCGGAGCTAATAAAGTGATGAAAGGAGTAAATGTGCAAAGCTGCACCATGCCATGGCACGAAATATCGAAATTATTCACAGATAACCTAACACAAGACAGACCTATCCAAGCCCAATTCGAAATTGCTTTTACGTCTACATCTCATTATGTTGACTTACCATCAAACGATTGTAATGTCAATTACCCACATTCGTTAGCAGTTTACATGTGTTATGCAAATACTAATTGTTTGGAACAGGGTGATATCATATTAGGCAATTTCAAAAACAAAGCAGCTAATTTCACTACAAATTGTCCCAGTAAATGTAATGTACTTGTTTGGAATGCTGATATGCCGCGACCTGAATAATAAGCTAATACTGTAAATAAATGAATAGCTATACCTGGGATACTTGGCTGAGCATAATAAACTCCTTGTCATTGTCCTTTACTTGCTTTATAGTTGGTATTGTAAGGTGGAAATATTTACCCAAATCTTTTCGTCTGCTACCTATAGAAGCAATAGGCTCCCTTTTGTCTGACGTTTTATCAATTGTCATTCTACCTTACGACGATGTTGTAAAGAACTGCTATTCATTGGTGTTAATTTTTTGTATGGTTTTTAGTTCTTATTCCCTACTACCACACAAAACAGCCATTAGAATTTACAGTATAGTTATTCCTATATATCTTGCAGGCTGGATAACCTCAATATATAAATATGGATTCAACCTATTGGCTAATTATTCTCTAGTAATTGGACTAATACTAGTTACTATTACCTACCTAATAACTACTTATTATGCCGAGCTTGGGCTGAAAGAATCATCCAAGAAACCTGTAAGACTAATTGTGTTTGGCATCATAGTCTACCATGCAGGCACTTCAGTATTTTTCAGTATGATTGTCTACTTTTTTTATAAGAAAGGTAGCAACTTCAACATTATCTATTTACACCACGTAATAGACGTTACGCGCTTTATTATGATTACATATGGCATGTACTTGTTTAAAAAATACAAATTGGAATGGAGACAACCAATGCACTAAGCGACAATGATTTAGTGATAGGAACTGTAGTTACTACCCTATTTATATTGCTTCTCGTCTTGGGAATATTTATTGCAATATACCTTGCTGGTAAAAACCGTGCTATACAAGAGCTTACTTACGAACGAGAATTGAGAAAAGTAGAAACAGAAGTAAGTGAACATCTGATGGAAAGAGTGGCTCAAGAGCTACACGATAATATAGGGCATATATTGACTTGTATGAGGATTACCATTGAAAACAAAAAAATGGACAATCCCGACAATAATTACTTTGCACCTATTGAGGGTTATCTGGATGAAGCTTCTTCGCAAGTAAAGCTATTAAGTAGGTCCATGAATACTGATTTTATTACCAATATAGGTTTGAAGTCGGCCATAATGCTGGAGGTAGAAAGAATAAACCACCTGAAGAGAGGTAAAATAGTAGCCAAACTAGATGGCGGAGATACTGAACTGGATAAAAATTTCGAGCTTGTAGTGTTTAGAATCTTTCAGGAAATGATGCAGAATTCACTAAAACACAGTAAAGCAAAGAATATAGAGATACAGCTCAACACCCAACCCAATTTCGAACTGATAGTAAAAGATGATGGCAAAGGGTTTGATGTACAAAAAGTAATAGATAATGGCAAAGCTTCTGGCTTACTCAATATGCAAAAACGAGCTTTATTTGCAGGATTAGAGTATCAAATAATATCTTCGGCTGGTAATGGCTGCACCTATATTATCAAAAACAGAACTGCATAAAACCAAACAAAGAACATGAAAAAGCTGGTATTAGTAGATGACCATGTGATTATTAGAAACGGATTAAAAGAGCTTATAGAAAGACTAGGCCCTTATCAAGTGGTAGACCAATTTGACAACGGACTAGAATTTGTCAATGCGATACCATTCAGCTACGAGCCCGACCTGATAGTGATGGACATATCTATGCCAGAGATGGATGGAGATGAGGTGATGCAAGTGCTGAAAGAAAAAGGCATATCGCTACCGGTGCTCATTCTTACACTCAACAATGATGAAGAAAGACTGATACGGCTCTTTAGAAGAGGGGTTAGGGGCTACCTGCAGAAAAACTGCACTGCCGCTATGATGAAGGAAGCTTTAGAAGAAATTTTCACTCGTGGATATTATCTCAATGAGCACATGCAGTTCGCCCTTGGCGCCGATAAAGCAGTTAGAGAACATTCGCCCAACGAATTACTAGACATACTAACACCAAAAGAACGAGAGTTTTTGAGATTGATATGCAACGATGAAGAATATACCTACAAGCAAATTTCGGAGATAATGAGTGTATCGCACAGAACTGTAGATGGCTATAGAGAAGCACTATTTGACAAACTTGGACTAAAATCTAAAACAGGCTTAGTATTGTTTGTGCTTAGAAACAACTTACTGGATAAAATATAAACACAAAAATCCCCTCTAAAAACACCTAATCATATTGGAGTAATTGTGGTGCTTGTATTATGTTTGTCTCATAATAAAAGCAAATGATTCGCCAATTCTCCTCATTCGTACTTGCATCTATACTTTTCATTTCCTCTGCCGATGTCATAGCGCAGAAAAAGAACTTCACAATAGCAGAGGCTACTAACGGCCTAGCCACTACGCTTGCTATCAAAAATATCAAATCCCCTTCATGGCAACCAAATACTAGCAAATTGTGGCATGCCGACAAAAAAGATGGAATTGATTGCTGGAAGGTAATAGATGCAGCTAAAAACAACCAGGCAGAATGGGTGCCAGTAGGTGATGCACCAATAAAGGTGACTGGATTGCCTACTATAAAATGGCTGGATAATGACCACGCTTGGTTTCAGCAAGGCAAAAGTGTAGTAGTTGGCAAAATAACAGATAAAGGATGGGTATGGACATTAGCAGCTACACTACCAGACAATGCAGAAAATGTAAACATAGATAAGAGCCTGAACATTGCCTTTACTTTAGAAAACAACGTCTATATACAAGAACAATTCAGCAAAAAACAAATCAACATAACCAATGAATCAGACAAGAATATAGTTTGCGGCAAAGCAGTGCACAGAGATGAGTTTGGTATAGATAGAGGGCTATTCTTTTCGCCCAATGGTGGTAGCGTGGCCTACTACAGAATGGATCAAACGATGGTGAAAGACTACCCTATTATAAATTGGGGCAATACACCAGCAACAAACAACTACATTAAATACCCAATGTCTGGTGGGAAATCGCATGAAGTAACGTTAAGGGTATATAACTACAATCTGAAGAAGACTGTAACTATACAAACCGGTACAGCTAATCCAGACCATTATTTAACCGCAGTAACATGGAGCCCAGACGAGCAATACATTTATATCGCAATACTCAATAGAGCCCAAAATCATCTTTGGCTCAACCAATATGATGCCAACACTGGTCAAAAAATAAAAACCTTATTCGAAGAGACAGATCAGAAATACGTGCACCCTGCACACCCATTAACATTCATACCGGGCAGTTCCAAAGAATTTATCTGGCAAAGTGAGCGAGATGGCTTCAACCATTTGTATTTATACAACACTAGCGGAAAACTGCTGAAAAAAATCACTAAAGGCGATTGGGTGGTAAATGAGTTATGTGGATTTAAGGCAGCAACCAACGAAGTCATAATAACAACTTCAAAAGAGTCGGCATTGGATAAAAACATCTATGCCGTAGGTCTCAACAATGGCAAACTAAGAAGAATAGACGCCGCACCAGGTATGCACAATGCTATAAGCAGTAGCGATGGTGCATATGTATACGATAGCTATAATAATGCTAATGAACCAAGAAAATGTGTGATTTATAATACTGGCAATGGCACTCAAACAGAAATGCTAAAAGCAGAAAATACGCTTGCAAACTACGCAAGACCCGAAGTAAGGAATGTAACCATAAAGGCTGCCGACGGACAAACTCCGCTATATGGCAAGCTGATTTTACCTACCAACTTCGACTCTACCAAAAAATATCCAGTAATAGTGTATCTATACAATGGCCCTAATGTGCAGCTTTTGCACAACTCTTATCCTGAGAGTGGGAACCTGTGGTATGAATACATGGCACAGAAAGGCTATATCGTTTACACTATGGATGGCCGAGGCAGCTGGAATAGAGGATTGAAATTTGAGCAAGCTACATTTAGAAAACTTGGCGAGGTGGAAATGAACGACCAACTAAAAGGGGTGGAATACTTAAAGTCGCTAAAATATGTAGATAGCAAAAGAATGGGAGTGCATGGCTGGAGCTTTGGCGGCTTCATGACCACCTCACTCATGCTGAAACATCCAAACGTTTTTAAATGCGGTGTTGCAGGTGGCCCAGTTATGGACTGGAGCATGTATGAGGTGATGTATACAGAAAGATACATGGACACACCCGACGAAAACCCTAAAGGATATGCTGAAACAAACCTACTAGATAAAGTAAAGAATCTGAAAGGGAAACTTATGGTCATTCACGGCACAGATGATGATGTAGTAGTGTGGCAGCA
>CALRKH020000050.1:0-23247 GCA_943367855.1 Asaia bogorensis
TTACATAAACCCTTTTTCAACTCTATTTGATAAAAAACACCAAACCAATCACACATGCACCCACTTGCCCATCATAATCCATCAAGTCAATTTCATACCATAAAATCACCATCCACGCCAAATCATTATGAGCAAAACCACTGCGCAAAAAGTGCGCAAAAACGCACCTCATCACCCGCACAATCCATTGATTATCAATCACTTACCCCAATTTTTCCAAAAACAAAAAGTGCGCAATTTTATCAGCACCCACACCTATCTATCTCCACCTCCAGTCACACACTACACACCCCCTACACTAACTTCTGTTTAAATTTTACAGGAATTTGGTAATTGTTGATTTTGTCTAACGATCTTTAGGGCGAAAATTAGAAAATGAGAAAAATAATAGGATATAGAAAGTTGCTAGGTGTCACCGAGCACGCCACACTAGCAGAGCTAAAAACAATCTACAGAAACCTGATGAAAGAATGGCACCCCGACAAGTTTGCCGATCAGGAAGGTAAAGAACTGTCAGAGGCCAAGAGTCGCCACATTATAGAGGCCTACCACTTCCTGGTAAGCATCGCCCCCGAAACCCGCGCCCTCTCCCTCGATGCCTTCAATACCACCACCACCACAGTCGGCATCACCGATTTCGACTACAAAGACGAAACCCTCCAAATCAACTTCCTCGATGGTAGCAGTTACGAGTGGTTCGGAGTTCCCAAGGCACTATATATCAAAATGGTAAATGCACCCGCCATAGCCCGTTTCAATAGGCGTCATATCTATACCTCATTCCCATACAGGGTCGCCACCAAAGAGGCAGCTACCAAAGAGTAGGGTATAGCCACCACACATAGGTACGTAGTAGTTTTGTTGTCCGGTGCATCAGAGTTTGCGTTTCTGTCTTTCACTCAGCAAAAACAAGATGCCAGCTAATACAAATGGTCCATTCACCACCAGCACCACCAGCACACTACTACCTACCGAAAAGTGATTACGCACATGATTAAGTAAGTACACCACCGGCGCCAACCCCAACCCTATACTCAGCAACACTATGCCACCTATCCGCTCCCATCGCCAGGCCACCCACAGCACCACTGTTAGTATCAGTGCAGGTATCAAGTGTTGCACATGCCGCATTAGTTGTTCCATCAGTGGCTCAGCACCATGCCCTCCGTGCACCGATAATACACTGATAAATGCTATACCTCCCATACATATCAGGCGTGGTAGCCAGTGTAATAATACAATAGTAGTGCCGCTATTCATTTTATGTTGTATTTTCATACTGCAAACATAGCCACCACCTACTACCTTCCTTTTGACATAAGTCAAAAACTGTAGTCCGTCTATGGCACGATCTTTGATGATAAACGTCTACTTCACACATCTATCCCCATTCGTTACAAACCAAACACATAGCACACAATGTTTACAAAAAAGTTTAGGTTTACCGCACTCATTACATCTGTCATAGCATTGGGCACTATAGCTGGATGCACCCACCAGCCCAATGTCTTACCTACACCTACCTCACCCACCACTGGCACCCCCACCTCCGACATTTGTTTCGAGCGAGATATACTACCCATATTTGTCTCCAACTGTGCCAAGTCAGGTTGCCACGATGCTGCCACCCGTGCCGATGGCTATATACTTACTAGCTATGCCACTATTACAGCCAAGGGGCTCAAACCCGGAAACGCTAACAATAGCGACCTATACGAAGTCCTCATAGAGACCGACCTCGACAAGCGTATGCCCCTCACCCCCAACCCTGCGCTCTCCTCCGCACAAATTGATATCATAAAGCGTTGGATAAACAGTGGCGCCCCCAACAGCTCAGGCTGCACCCCTATCTGCGATGCCTCAGTCTTTACCTATTCCGGTGCTATAGTGCCTATTATCAATACCTATTGTAAAGGCTGTCATGCTACTGCTGCCCCTTCTGCTGGCTTAGCCCTCGATACATATACAGGTGTTAAGTTGATAGCAGACAACGGTTCTTTTTTGGGCACTACTAAGCATCTATCAGGCTATGCTGCTATGCCACAGGGCGGCGCCAAACTTAGTGATTGCGAATTATCTCAAATAGATAAATGGATTCAGGCCGGCGCCCCTAATAATTAGTATTGTCACAGTTATTATTACCTAAAGCAACATGCCGGCTATAGTAGCAGATAAGTAAGATGCCAAAGTGCCAGATAGCAATGCCTTCAGTCCCAGCTTGGCTAAGTCTTGTCTACGTTCTGGGGCAAGTGCACTTATTCCACCTATTTGCATCCCAACACTAGAAAAGTTAGCAAACCCGCAAATGGCTATTGTTGTTATAGTAAGTCCCTTAGGGGTAGTCACATTAACCGCATGTGAGGTCAGGTTTTTGAATGCTACAAATTCATTGATAGTTAGTTTTTGTCCAAGTAGAGTAGCTGTAGCATTGAGGTCGGCCTTAGGCACACCCATAGCCCATGCAAAAGGATAGAATAGTTTCGAAAATATGTAGTCGAGCGATAGCATGGGGTGAATATGAGAAAGCCCCCAGTTGAGCATTGCTATTAATGCTATGAAGCCTATGAGCATAGCTATAACATTCATTGATATTTTAAACCCATCAGAAGCACCATGAGTAATAGCATCTATTAGATTGGTATAGTTGCTCTTTACTTCGAGTTTCACCTTGCCCATTGTCTGTGATTCTTCCGTTTCTGGGAAAACAATTTTGGATATCACTAATGCACCTGGCGCAGCCATTAGGCTAGCTGCAATGAGGTAGTCGGGGCGTGCACCCATATTAGCATACACTATAAGTATGCCTCCTGCTATGCAGGCCAAGCTACCACTCATAGATGCCAGCAACTCACTACGTGTCATGGTAGGTATGTAGGCTCTTATCATTACTTGTGCTTCTATCTGCCCAACGAATGCACTAGCAACATTACTTAGCGCTTCTGCTCCACTTACTCTCATTACAAAGTTCATAGCTCTTGCCACTATAGCAACCAGGAACTGCATGATACGTAAATGATATAGAATAGCAACAAGTATGCAAACTAGAATAATGGTTGCAGTTATATTGAATGCAAAAACAAAAGATGGATCCATGCCATAATTTACTAATGTGCCAGTATGGTCGTATACTCCAATGCCAGAATATACAAAACCAGCACCTTGTTTTGCAAAGCCTTCAATTTTTTCCATACCACGCCCTAGAGTTTGGAAAAAACTATTGACAATTGGCACTTTTAATACCATAAGAGCTATGAAAACCTGTAGCAATAACCCACTAATAACAAGGCGAATATTGATTCTCTTTTTATTATTAGATACCAGGAATGCAATTCCTAATATTAGTACTATACCAATGAGCCCTGTAAAACGCTGCATTCTGAAAATTTCGGTAAATCTATTAAAAAGAGTGGCATGAAATAAAAAAAATAGAGGCCACTACTCATAGTAGTGGCCTCAAACCTGAAAAAGTGAATTTTCAGTGAATTATTGAACTATAACTTTAGCTGAAGAAGTAGTAGCGCCATTAGATAATTTTGCTACATACATACCACTAGCAAGGTTTGTATTAATAGTACGTGTTTGAGCTCCGTTATTGAGCGACATTTGTTCATTGTAAACCTGACGACCAGTCATGTCAAATAATGATAGTATATAGTTGCCCGCTTCAGGTGCTGCACAATTGAAACTAATTGCTGATGATGTTGGTGTACCTACAACAGTGAAAGGTAAACTGCCATTGTTAGTAACATCTTCAATTCCTACACTTCCAGTAAAAGTTAGGGAAACATCGTCAATTGCTGTTGACGCACGATTGCCAGATCCAGTTGATTCTTCTAGTGTAACAACGCGGATAAACACGTTTGATGATTGATTGTTTAATGCAGATCCGAAATTCACAGTCACAGAAGTGTTGCTAAAAGTGTGTCCACCTGTTGTTAATGAAGCAGGTGAGGTTGTAACAGGGGTGAAAGTAGTAGGGTTAGAACCTATTCCATAGTCAACTATCCACTTGGTTGTACGAGCACTAGAAGTGTCAAGTGATTGCAATTTGAAAGATAAATTGAAGTCGGTAAGTCCAGTGGTTCCAGATAAAACTAAAACAAAAGCAGCACCTGAATCAAGATCTCCGTTTGTAGCATTTGTTTTTGATACTTGTCGTACGCCAAGAGCTCTGTCAGATGTGGATTGTTGTGCTGTGCAAGATGTACCTTCAGTAGTTGCATTAGCTGATGCATAGTTTTTGAAACCACCTGAAGAAACAGCAGTTGCTCCACAGGTAGTATCGTTAAAAACCCCAGTTGCAGCAGATGTTGCTACAGACTTTAGCGTTCCCACTGTTGTAGGTTTTGATCCTCCGTATACTCGCCAACCAGAAGGAATACCTGATCCAAGTGTGTTGAAGTTTTGAGTGTAGGGTGAAGTGCTCAAAGTAACTTGTGCCATGGCGCTTACGGATAAGCCTAAAAGGCAAGAGAAAAGTAAAGTTCTTTTCATTTTGTATTGTTTTGATTGTTATTGTTTGCAAAAATAGTGTAGAAATATTAAAATAATGTTACTAAGGCAGTAAATTATGGACAACGTGGTTTATTAAATTGTACATCGGCAGTGTCTCTAATTAATAATTGTAGTGTGCTGTAGAATACTGAGCCTACACAATAAAGGGTACCACTACCTGTTGGTGTTAAAACTGGTTGAAATTGGGCATAGTTACTATTATACATAGCCACACTTGCAGCGCGTGAGCAATCTTCGATGTAGCGAGATGTGCCAGAGCCAACTGAAGAACTATTGGCATATGGGACATTTGATGAGGTATTATTAAATTGTACGTCTTTTATTTTAATTAGGGTACTTATATATTTACCGGGGTTGGAAACAACATCTATTATTGTAGCTTCGTTAGTATCAACTTTGTTTGGATAAGAAGCTTTGATGATGACATCATTTAAGAGTGCTCCAGGTATTCCTGTCGTATTGCCTACAGAGTCTGCCGAAAATACTACTTCAGGTAATCCACGGTAGTTGATTAAAGCTAAGTCTTTTAATTTTATGTATACTTTACGTCCTACAGGGTAGTCTGCATATAGCCCTGTACGATCAATATAAATAACGATTCCTCCTTTCGATGTGTCTTGTATGATGATTTGTTTATAAAAATTTCCAGATTTGTCATTAGCAATAATAACACCTGAAATTGTAGTGTCTCCTACAATGCGTGATTTACCTGTGGGCATTGCTTGAACCATATCAGATAAGTTGCGAAGCGAAATTTGCACTGGTAAATTTGGATCATATTGAGAGGTGTCTGGCGGATTATCATAATCCTTTTTGAGGCAGGCAGCAAATATCGCACTGCATACAAGAACTAGAGATAGACGACAAAGGAATTTCATACTTTTTTAATTATAAACTTGATAATAATGTTATTTAGAATCTAATGGCTGCAGAAATAAAGAAATTTCTGCCAAATGCATACATGTACCTGTTAGGGAATTTATATGGATTGCTATTGCGGAAATCGTAACGAAGTTGCTCGAACCCTGACATGATAATATTTTGGTTGTCGAGTAAGTTATAAATGCCAAAATTTACGTTGAGACTTGTGCGGTGTTTAATTGCTTTTATATATTTATTTAAGTCAAACGAAGTGCCAGCACTTAGGTCTACAGTAAATGCCGACGGTAAACGCTCTTGCTCGTAGATATCTTTCCACAACTGGCTAGTTGGGTTTACTAAGTCGGATGCCAACTGAGTGCGACGATCAGGATTTATTTCAACGTAGTTTCTGTCCATGTAATTAAAGTTGGCATTTATGTGCCATTTACGTGGGCTATACTTTATGCCAAAATTATATATTGATTGAGGGCCTACGCCGAGGTAATAGTTATTAATGTAAACTTGACGTGTTACAGGCACCATACTGGGTATATTGTCTTGGTATATCGCAACCTCAGGACGATTGGTATAAAATGATTGACCTATTGCTGCAACCGCTATTGCCGTAAGTGATTTTGAGAATTTGTAAGTGGCGTAAAGTTCTGTACCAATAGAACGTGTATTTACGTTTTGCATTACAAAATTGACAAATGACTGAATGTCTGGGTCATCATTAAAAAAACGTTTTATAAGCGTATTGCCAGTAACATCTGATACATATCCTGTAGCTCTTAAATTGAAGGTAGGAGAGCGATATGCATAGCCAACTTCAGCAGTTTTAGTAATGTAAGTTTGTGCGTTTGGTACAGTAAAGTCACGTGTTCTCTCTGATATGTATGTAAACTCAATTTTGGGGGCATCGGCAAAATATCCTCCGTAAGCAAACAATGCATTTCGAGCATTCAATCTATAAGTAAGACCTCCTTTACCTTTATATGTAAAAAAGTTGATAGCCTCACTTTTCCCAAATGAGTTATCGGGGAAAAGACCATTGCGCATGTGACCCTCACGACTAAAAGAAGTAGAGCCAGCTTGAAGCGTAATAAAATAATCTAAGTTCTTAATAGAGCCTACAGCTTGCCCCCATGCACGAGTTTGATTGGCGCGTATAGTAAAGTCGTAACCATATTTATCACCAACATAAACAAGTCTATTTGGATTGTTTAAGTCGTTTTGAGTGAATGAAGGATTACCTACATTAGCTTGTGCTGCAAACTGGTTATAGTTTAAAAAGAAGTCTCCACCAAGTAGGTCAGTGAGTTGTTTGTAATACCTGTCACTTTGAAAAATAACATCTACACCACCAGATAGCGTAATGTTATTTTCTAAAACGTGAGTGATGTTAGAGTTGAAAGAGATTTTCTTTAAATCATCAACTTCATCTCTGAGTGCTATAACAGACCTCCTGCCTGTAACAGAATTACCAGCTATACCATTAACATCATTTATTGTTTCATTATTTAAATAGTTGCCTTCATAGAGTCTATCCCACTGAATTTGAAGTAATTCTGGATTGGCTTTGTATATATTTGTTAGTGCTGCTGCTGCTGCTGGATTAGGGTTGTTGATACCGTAGATATAATAATAGGGAAGGTTTCTATAGTAGCTGGGGTTAGGGCTATAGCCATTATAGAACTCCAAACCACCTCGGCTAAACTTGCCAAATTCATAACCCAATGCAGTATTCCAACGTGTGCGGTCTGTAGGTTTATATGTGTAATTGGCTATAATAACAGGTTGAAACTGATTGTTAACATTTGCATTTCTCTTCTCACCTTGTTGATAACCCCATGAACCGTTATAAAAATTTGTACCTGCTAGGTCGAAAGATTCATCAATTTCTGCAGTGGTGCGCGATCTACGAGTTGGTGCCCCAAAAGCGGTTAAATTGATTTGACCTTTAGGAGTTACTTTGCTAACAGCACCATAGAACGAAAAAGCATCATAAATGGACCCAGGTACATAACCTTCTTGCGCCCATCGGCGAGAGCCCGAAAAAGAATATGCCCATCCGTTTGTTTGTACGCCACTACTGTAAGTGGCCATTATACGGTTTCTAAACTGTCTATTCGCGAGATAATAAGACACACTACCACCTTTTCGTTGGTCAGCGGCAGTAGCACTAATGTAGGTTGACCCCTTTGAATTACCAACCGCATATTCTGAAGGGCGAAGACCATAATTGATAGTTCTGTTTCTAAAAACATCATTTAAACCCCCAATAACAGATGTTGGAGCAAAACCACTCTCTAAATCTTGTAAGAGAACTCCATTTACTTGAACATCTGAATTGTCGTAACCTCTTGGGCGGAAACGATATGGGCCAAAAACAAATGCAGCAACATTTAAGAATGGATCATCCGTAGCTACATAAAATCCAGATGAACTTTCCGATACACTATTTGCATTTTCTCCATCTTCGTTGTTTGCGTCATCAATTGCAATAGTAGGTATATCAGTGTTATCTACTGAGGCTCCTCCTGCAGGTTTTACTGTCACATTACCAATTGAAACGTTTGGAGCATCTACATTTACGGTAATAGTATCATTTTGTATATTCAAACCGCTTATGGCTACTCTGTTTGTACCATAAGGTACATCCGGAATACTGAATGTACCATCAGGAGATGAGTTAGCTTCTGCCTTGGTGCCAAGAACGGCCAAATGTACTTGTGATGCTGGAGCATCTGTACCCGCTGTTACTGTTTTACCTTGAATTTGCCCTGTTCTGTTAGTTTGGGCAAATATGTTGCTGATAAGCCCTAAACACAAAAGACTAGTTGTGCATATGTGTTTTGATATGTAAAAAACCTTCATGAAAGCTTGTTTCGGAGTGCAAACATACGAAAGGCTAGCATGCAAACAGTTTTAAGAAATTAACAACAAACGGAAAATGGTAAACTTTCGATTAAATCTGATTAAAGTGAACGTGCTAAAGTGAATATTTAATTCCTTTGCAAAAAATATGATGTTGAGAACGTTTTTTTTATGCATAGTACTTGCAACGATAACTTGCAAGTGCACTTATGGGCAAAAAGCTCAGTATAAAGTATTGGCTATTGGAAGTTACAACTGTGAAAATTTATTTGACACGCTTGACGATCCTAATAAAAAGGATGAAGATTTTACCCCCAAAGGTAGCTACGCATACGATAGCAGGGTTTTTAGAGCAAAGTTGCATAATACTGCAACAGTTATTCAAAAGATGGGAATGGATGTAACACCTGATGGGCCTGCAATAGTAGGTTTGGTAGAAATAGAGAACGATAATGTATTAAAAGCATTGGTAGCAGAGCCTGAATTAAAGCCACGCAATTATCAGTATGTTTGGTTCCCAACATCTGATGAGCGTGGTATTAGCACAGCCATGCTATACAACCCCAAATATTTTAAGATGTTGCATGCTGAACCAGTATTAGTGCCAGTAACCAATATAGGATGGAAAAGACCAACTAGAGATATATTATATGTTAGTGGTGTGCTATCGGGCGGAGATACTGCGCATTTTTTTGTGAATCACTGGCCTTCTAAGAGTGGAGGTGAGGCTGCTACCGCAGGAGGTCGTAGATTGGCTGCTCAAACTGCCAAACACAAAATAGATTCTATTTTGGTAAATAATGAAAATGCCAAAATAGTATTGATGGGTGACCTTAACGACAATCCGGATAGTGACCCAGTGCTGAAAGACTTAATGGCTAAGGAAGATAAAAAAAGTGTGACAAATAAAGACTTGTATAATCCGTGGATAAAAATGTTTGAAAAAGGAATGGGTACTGAGACCTATAGGGGAGAGTGGGGGATGATAGACCAGATAATTTTGAGTGGAGGTTTGCTGGAGAATAAAAATGATAAATGGAAGTATCACAATAATGAGATATTTAAAAGAGACTTTTTGTTGAACAAGATAGGTAAAGACAAAGGGTTGCCTCACAGATCATTTACTATAGCACAAGTATGGGATAATGGTTATTCAGATCACTTGCCCATTTTAATATATCTGGTTAGTAAATAGCTTGATTATCATAATAGATTTACTCTTTACCTTTGTGCCTATATGAAGAGGATTTTTGTTGTGTTATGTATTTTGTGTCATTTTATT
This sequence comes from Asaia bogorensis, assembly GCA_943367855.1. Lineage (GTDB taxonomy): Bacteria > Bacteroidota > Bacteroidia > Chitinophagales > Chitinophagaceae > Nemorincola. The sequence goes on from CALRKH020000050.1 coordinate 9,536, forward strand.
GCTCAGGCGCAAATACCCGCTGGCTATTACAGTAGTGCGAGTGGGCAAACTGGTGAAGCTCTTTACAGAGCGTTGAGCTTGAAAATAAGGCCACATACAGTACTTAGTTACACGCCAGGTGTTTGGGATGCAATTGGTACTACTGATAGAAAACCTAGTGGAAAGGTTTGGGACATATATTCTGACGTGCCAGGAGGTTCACCAGCATACGAGTATACCTATATTACAGATCAATGCGGTAGTGTAAGTCATAGTTCTGAAAATGGTTGTTACAACAGAGAGCACACTTGGCCACAAAGTAAGTTTGTAATGGGCAATCCTCTAGATACCCCCGTGAAAACAGATGTTTTTTTAGTATACCCCACAGATTATTTTGTCAATTTTTCCAGAGGTGATAATCCATATGGTAAAGTTGGTAGCGCAAGCACAACCTTTACTAACGGTAGTAAGTTAGGCAATAATACTTATCCAGGCGCACCTTCAGGTACTTGTTTTGAGCCTATAGATTCGTTTAAAGGTGATATAGCTAGAACACTTTTTTATGTCTCAACGTGCTATAGAAACGATAGTGCTAAATTTTTAGCATGGGAAATGGCAACTCAAGTTAGATTAAAACCTTGGGCAGCACAGATGTTGATAGAATGGCATAGGTTGGACCCTGTTAGTAAAAAAGAATTGGACAGGAATAACGCTATCTATGCATTACAAGGCAATAGAAATCCTTTTATAGACCATCCTGAATATGCTGAATGTATTTGGGGGAGCACTAATTGTGCAACATCTGGTATAACAGATATAGGCACAATTGAGAGATATAATATTTTCCCTAATCCTTCTAAGGGTTTTGTGATAATAAGTTGGCAAGATGGAAACTTAAGGCCTATTTCTATATCCGTATATGAAGTAAGTGGTAGGTTGCTATTGAACGAACTATCACACAAAAGTAGTAACAATGAAGTGGTTATTTCAACAGAAAAGTTGCCAAAAGGATTATATTTATTGTCAATTCAGACTACTATTGGTGTAGAGCAAAGAAAACTTGTAGTTGAATGATTTAGTTTAAATAGACATAGCCGGCAATGTGAAGTAGCCGACTATGTTTATAGAACCACCATCAAAAAACTATTTTTGAACAACTTGCGGACGTGTAGTATTTACAACAGCTCCAACTCGGCCTATCACATCATCGCTCAATCCAACTTTTTTAGCTCCAATAACTAAATCAGCTACAAATCTATCGAAGTCGGCATTGGAAGACTTGCCGTTCATCCTAGGGTTCTTGGCTGGGTCGTGTGCTGCCACCATATCAAGCCCATTATACTTGAAGTTTTTAGCACCTGTTGCAACACAGAAGAAATCGGTGAGATTTTTACTCAGGGCTGTAAACCCAGATAAGTTACCAGATGTAACCTCTGCTAGTAGTGTAGGGAAGAATTTATTAAGGGATGTATCAGCAGCTATTACAAATATGGTACTATCCACAACAGAACGAATACCTAATCGTCCTTTTTCAATCATCTGACCATTATTTGATGGGTCAGCTACCATAGTCGTCCCGCCTAGAGTGTCATAGAGCGTTGGATTTTCTTTGTTATCGTCTTTTTTACAAGAAGAAGTACCTGCTACAATTGCCGTGATAATTGCAAATGTGGGAATCAGAATTTGTTTTCTCATACTAGATATTTTAAGGATTAATGAAATAATTTTTTATAAATAGATGCTATGCTATTGTTTCCAGACGAATTGATGGGGCAAACAGTTTTTAATTCTTCATTTGTGGGCATATATCGTTTGCCAGCATAGCCGCTTTCTAGAGAGAATGCTTTAGATATATCATCAGCTTTGGTAACCGCAGGATAAAAAGTGAATACTACTATGTTTGTTTCCGGATTACAAAGCACATGTTCAATACCTGGTTGTGCATACAGCCAACTAGTTATATTATTTGCGTCAACATTGTTTATGTCTGAGTTAATATCAATTCGGGCCATAGCTATTGAAGAAGAATCAGTTTTGGGTTTCGAAACTGATATTATGTGTGCAGCAAGTGCGGCAACAGAGAACCCTGCAAAGATGCCTAGCGCGATTATTACTTTTTTTGTAGTCATATATTTTGTGTTTGTAATTATCTACGAACGGTGTGTTATGTTGGTTTTAGAAATCGGGAATTTTTTCAAAAAAAAGTTTCTGAGCTCCACTATTGTTGAACTGTGAATAATGTTGTGGTGATTTTCTTTTATTTGTTATTCATTGATAATCAATTTATTTCAGCCATATTTTTAAATCAAACATGGCTGTTTGTCATAAAATCGTCATTAGGATTTATTTTTTCCCGATTATAAAAATGCTTGCAGTTGAGAGCCAATAGCTTTGCAACTTCTAAAACCAAAAAATGAGTAAGAAGTTAGTAGCTATAATAGCAGGAGCAGTATCGATGATGGCTTCTTGTAAAAAAGATAACAATAGTGCACCGTCTGTAAAGCAGTATACAATACCAAGCACGTACAACTTTGGTAACGCCAATTTTTTGACCTCTGCTCAGAGAGTGAAAATGGTCGTTGAGCTAGATACTTATCTCAAAAAAGCTAATAGTGCCACTGCAACTACTACTGCTGTAGATCTTGCAATGATTGCCAATATGTATAACAATACTAATGCGCCATTTAGCGATGCAACTCTTAATACATCAGGTGTAAGCATAAGGGAGTTGACAGCAGATGCTGATTTGTACAAAGCATATGCTGATAGCGTGGCCTTATATAACAATGGAGATACTGCTGCAGCTGGTAAAGGTGGATTGGTGGTAAGAGGTACTGGTAGAATAATTGTAGGACCACGTGGGTTGGAGTATGGCCAGTCTTACACTAAGGGGGTAATGGGAGCTTTACTTTTTAAACAAGCAATCTCTTTATTAACTCAAGTGAAATCTGTTGCTGCCGCAGATACTTTAATGGCCCAAAAAATGTGGGATGAAGCTTTTGGTTTGTTGTCAGTACCTGTAGATTATGATTCTAGCAAAACATATACAAGTGCAGATCCTAATCGTCCTTTGTTGTGGGGTGGCTATTTGGCTGAGCGTGGTAAAAGCATACAAGCAGGAGGGGTGTTGTTTAATGCATTCTTGAAAGGAAGAGCCGCAATTGGTGCATATGACATAAACGTTCGTAATGAACAAGCAGACATCATAATGGCTAAATGGGAGCAATTGGCAGCTGCAGCAACGTTATACTATGTTACTTCACCAACTTCAAGTTCAGCAATAGGTAATTATGGCACTCAATTACATGCATTGTCAGAAGGACAGGGGTTTGTAGTTGCATTCAAATATCGCCCAGCCAGCAGTAAACTGTCTGCTGCAGATTTGGCCACATTAACCTCTGTGCTTAATGCTGATTATTATACTTTGTTAAGTCAATCAGGATTTACCGATTTGGTAAAAGCACAAAATATTCTTAAGTCTGTATATGGCTTGTAGGAAGTTGTAATTACGAACGAGTTGTGAGCCGACTTTATTAAAGTCGGTTCGGCTTGTTTAAACTATAAATGTGTAAATGATTTAAATTTGTGAGGTAAATGAAAAATAGAAAAATTAGAGTATTAGTAGTGCTATTTTTAGGTCTATTCGTTGGTGTTTTTTCTTGCAAAAAAGAAAAAAATAAAAATCCTAACGACAGTACTAGTAGTTTTGATAAGACAGCCATGTTGAGCTATTATGCTGATCAGATTATAATGCCCGGATATGATGCTTTGTATGCTAAGCTTGCTGATTTAGAATCTAAAACAAATGTTTATCTCCTTACGCCAAACGAAGCAAATAAACTTGCCGCTTTGTCAGCACATGTGGCAGCTCACAAGCAATATGCACAAGTAGCAGCCTTTCAGTTTGGACCAGCAGAAAGTCAGTTGTTAGATCTCTACTTTAATTTTTCTGGGGGGTTGGATTATAATTTTAATACAGCAGGAACACTAACTGGTTTTTCAGTAGATACTGCGGCAATTGAACGCAATATTTCAACAGGAAGCTACGACCTTACTCAAATGACCAGGTCGTCATTTTACTCGCAAGGCTTCTCGGCATTAGCATATGTTTTATTTGCCCCCGATGCGTTAACAATATTTAATAGCTCGGAAGGAGGTAAGAGAGTTCTTTATGCTAAAGCATTGGTAAATAGGATGTTGTCACTTTGCACCAAGGTTTCCAACGATTGGGCTGTATACAGAGGGACTTTTGTTTCTAATACAAAAACAAATGTTGGTAGTCCAATTGGTAATATGGTTAACCAACTGGCATTTCAAATGGATGTATTGAAAGGGCCAAGACTTGGTTGGCCATTAGGTAAACAATCTAATGGAGTAGTTTTTGCAACTAAGGTAGAGGGTTATTATGCACAACAATCTGTTTCGGTTGCTGTATCCGCTTTAGAGGGACTAAAAGCAGTATATACAGGCAATGGAAGAGGAAAAGGTTTGTCGGATTATTTAGTAGCTCTCAATCAGTCTAGATTGAATACTGATGTTCTTGCGCAATTTGATATGGCTATTGCCGCAGTAAAAACAATTCCAGATCCACTCTCGACCACATTGAGTACTAATACAGCAGTTGTTGATAATGCATACAAAGAAGTTCAAAAGTTACTTACTCTATTGAAAACAGACGTAGCATCGGCAACAGCCGTGCAAATTACGTTTATGGATAATGATGGAGACTAATGGCATAGCCAGTAAATATGAGCCATTAAGTATTAGTCGATGGCATCGTTTTGTATGTAAGCAAGTATCTATAGCACCACTTGTTACCTACAGAATAGTGTTCGGCTTACTAATGTTGGGCAGTATTTTGCGCTTTTGGTGGAGGGGGTGGGTCACTGCTGTATATATATTGCCTAAGTTTCATTTTACATATCCAGGGTTTAGTTGGGTTCATCCTTTGCCTGGCGACGCTATGCATTGGGTTTTTGCAGTTATGGTATTAGCTACCGTATTTATTACCTTGGGTTTAGCCTATAGGTTCGCTTCAATAGTTTTCTTTGTTTTATTTACATACGTTGAGCTACTCGATGTTACCACTTATCTTAATCATTACTATTTTATTAGCTTGGTTTCATTTTTGCTAATTTGGTTGCCAGCAGGAAGAAAGTCTTCTTTGGATGTGAAATTGGGATGGGTAAGAGAGGTAGATACAGTGCCTTTATGGACCATTGGTATTATTAGGTTTCAGATGGCAGTAGTGTATGTTTTTGCAGGTATTGCTAAGCTCAATGAAGACTGGTTGATCAATGCGTTGCCTATGAAAATTTGGCTGCCAGCTAAAAGTCATTTGCCGATTGTAGGTGAGTGGATGTATGAAGAGTGGGTAGCTTATTTGTTTTCGTGGTTTGGAGCAGTGTACGATTTGTTTATTGCGTTTTTTTTACTCAATCGTAAGACTAGACCAATTGCATACTTCTTTGTTATTACCTTTCATATTGCAACTGCTATATTTTTTCCTGGCATAGGTATGTTTCCTTATGTTATGGTGGTGTGTGGTTTGATATTCTTTTCAAGTACTTTTCATGAACGCTTACTAAGTAGAGTAATTGGCTTTAAACAGAATATAACTGCTGTAGCTTTGCAATACAGATTTACATCTATCTATTTAAGTGCTTTAGGGCTTTATGTAGCTGTGCAATTGGTTATGCCTTTTAGGTATTTGTTTTATCCTAAAGGGCTGTTTTGGCACGAAGAGGGATTCAGATTCTCTTGGCGAGTAATGTTAATGGAGAAAAGCGGTGCTGCATATTTTACCATAAAAGAGAAGTCTACTAATAGAAGTTTTGAGGTAAATAATAGAGTTTGGTTGACTCCATTGCAAGAGAAAATGATGAGTACTCAGCCCGATCTTATATTACAGTATGCGCACTACTTGGCATCTGAATATGTGAAAATTGGAGTTAAAGAACCTGAGGTTTACGGGGATATTTATGTGTCTTTAAATGGGGCAAGATCAAGGCAATTTATAGATACAAGTATAGAGCTTTCAATGCAACATTTTAGCTGGGGGCATTATACATGGGTACTTCCATATAAATAGGCGAACTTTGCGCGAAATGAATTTAAGGGCTTTATTGCTATTGATGTTGTTAATGCCAATTTTGGCTAATGGGCAATCCAACTATGTTTTACGTGGAATAGTTCGTTCACAGACAGGAGTGTTGCCAGGAGCTGATATAAAATTAGCACCAATAGGCAAAACTGTAAAAAGTAATGTGGATGGTTCTTTTCAGATTGATAGCTTGAACGTTGGCAATTTTACAATATCTATCAAAATGAAAGGCTATGAAATTTACAAGAAGGAGCTTTTGGTTGATGAGCCAAACGTATCACTAGATGTTGTGATGCAAAGAAAAGTAGCAGAGCTGAAGGAGGTAGTAATAAAAGACAAGAATAATAGTGCATCTGGAAAGCTTAGAGATGTTGTTGGAACAGCTATATATGCGGGTAAGAAAACTGAAATTATACATTTAGACCAGATAAATGCTAACCTTGCTACTAATAATACTAGACAAATTTATGCAAGGATTCCTGGATTGAATATATGGGAGTATGATAGGGGAGGTTTGCAATTAGGTATTGGCGGAAGGGGGTTAAGTCCCAATCGCTCATCTAACTTCAATATTAGACAGAATGGGTACGATATAAGTGCAGACGCATTGGGATATCCCGAGAGTTATTATACCCCTTCAGCTGAGGCTATTGACAGGATAGAGATAGTGCGTGGTGCTGCTGGATTGCAATACGGACCTCAATTTGGCGGTATGGTCAATTTTGTAATGAAGGAAGGACCATCTGACAAAAAATACGAAGTGGTTAGTCGCCAAACAGGCGGATCATTTGGCTTTCTAAATAGTTTTAATAGTATTGGTGGTACAGTTGGTAGTGGAAAGCTTAATTACTATGCTTTCTATCAATACAAAACAGGTGATAGCTGGAGACCTAACAGTCATTATGATCAACATAATGCTTATTTGCACTTGGCATATAAAGTTAATGATCGTCTTAAACTTACTGGGCAGTATACTTTTATGAATTATGTAGCCCAGCAGCCCGGAGGACTCACTGATGCACAATTTGCTACAGACCCAACTGTATCTGTAAGGGCTAGAAATTGGTTTAAGGTCAATTGGAACCTTATTAGTTTGACTGCCGATTATCAATTAAACGATAATACGAAGATTAACTGGCGCACCTACACACTTCAGGGTAGTAGAGATGCTCTTGGTATACTTTCCTATATCAACAGGCCTGATCTAGGTGGTTTGAGAGACAGACAATATGATGTGTATAACAATTTAGGGTCAGAATTGAGATTGATAAATAAATATAAGTTTGGTAATGAACTTAATACTTGGTTAGCTGGGGTAAGAGTTTATCAAGGGTTAACTACGAGGAAGCAAGGTGACGCAAACGAAGGAAACGGGCCAGATTTTGAATTCGCTACTGCCGAACCTAATAGAAGTTGGTACAGATTTCCAGGTGCTAATATTGCTTTGTTCTCTGAGCATATTTTTAGAATAAACAAGCATTGGAGTGTAACGCCAGGAGCTAGATTTGAGTTTATAAATACGAGAGCAAAAGGATATTATTACAAGCAAAATATCTTTGTAGCACCCGATAAGATTGAAGAAGATAGGGAAGATCCTCGTTCGTTTTTTCTTTTAGGTATCGGCACAGCATGGAAACAGATAAATGGCGTAGAATGGTATGCAAATATATCGCAAAATTATCGTTCCATTAACTTTAATGACATGCGTGTTTTGAATGTAAATGCACGTGTAGATCCAAATCTGAAAGATGAAACAGGTTATAATGCAGACATAGGAGTGAGAGGAAATTTGAAAGAATGGCTGTATATGGATGTTAGTGCATTCTACTTGAAATATAATGACAGAATAGGTTCGATTTTTAGTAGAGATAGCAATTTTATGACTTACAGACTTCGAACAAACGTAGCTGATAGTAGAAACTTAGGTTTAGAAACTATGCTGGAAGGTGACATACTGCAGCCCATATATAAGCGTGCGCTAAAGCACAAGCTGATAGTATATACAAGTTTCTCTCTTATAGACGCACGTTATATCAATACCCTAAACACTGCTATCATAGATAAGTTGGTAGAAAATGTGCCACCAGTTTTGTTTCGTACAGGAGCGTCATTTGGTAGCAAAAGATACAATATAACCTATCAGTTTGCTTATCAAAGTAAGCAGTACTCTGATGCAACAAATACTGAGGTTACTCCAACCGCAGTAGATGGCGCAATTCCAGCATTTAGTGTTATGGATTTAAGTGTAAGTTACAACTGGAAAATAATGACGCTATTTACTGGTATAAATAATCTTAGTAACAGTAAGTATTTTACTAGAAGAGCAGATGGATATCCAGGCCCTGGTATATTGCCTGCTGACATTAGAAACTATTATCTTACATTGCAAGTTAAGTTGTAATAATACTGGAAGGAAGTGTAATAATGAATGTTGTTCCTTTTCCTAGCCCAGGGGAACTAGCGCCTATTTGGCCACCCATTTTCTCTACAATAGTTTTAGTAATATTAAGACCAAGTCCTGTTGATGATTCATTGGCAGTGCCACTTTTAGACATTGATGTGAATCTTTTGAAAAGTTCCGTTTCATTTATTTTTTCTATACCTATTCCATAATCGGTTATAATTATAGAGGTTTTGTTTTCAGCACATTTAGCCGTTATATCGATATGCTGATTAGGATGAGAAAATTTTATAGCATTCGATAAAATGTTTTTTATTGCTTGCTTTAGTAATACAGAATTTGCATTGATTATTACGTTGTCATCAATTCTAGTTTTGAATTGAACTTTTTTGGATTCTGCTGTTATTGCTAATTCAGATAGGCACTCGGATAGTAATATATGGATTGGGAATGTGCTGGATTTATTATCAGCGTCTCTTAGGGTTTTTAATATTTCTTCCATTAGCGTTAGTAATTTCTGGGTTTCAATTTCAATCAATGTTAAGTATTCCTCCTGCTCTTTACCAGTTGTAGTAGATGATAGGCTGCATAATTGAGAAATGTGATGGAGTGGAGTTCGGAAATCATGCGACATTAAATCTATTATTGTAGACTTCTGAGATATAAGATTGGAGTTATGGTGAAGTGTTTTATTGATTTGTTCAAACAGTATGCCTACTTCATCATCATATGTATTTGGTACTTGTCTTATTGTTGCGTTTTTTTCGTACTCGGCTAATATATTCTTTGCTAGTTTTATTGGGTATAAGAGTCCGTTTATGACTGGAAGCGTAGCGGCAGTTGCAACAAGAGTAAGTGTTAGTGTTATGATAGCAATTTGTGTGCTTGAGAGCAAATTAGAGGAGGAAAACAATAGAATGCTTATTCCTATTAAGGGTATATGTATCCCTAGAAATGCAACAGCTAAAAATTTTGAAGCATAACTCTTACGGAGAAATGGTATCTTAGTAAGGCTTAAATACGTTTTCATACGACCATTTATATGCTCAAATTTATGTTGATAAACTGTAGGTTGTTAATTACTGGTTATTATTTTTTGTGAATTATCTATGTAGCATTGAAAAGTAGGATATTTTTTATTTTTAGTTAATATCGTTGTGGCTTAAATTCTAAACCAATGATTAGTGAATAGAGATTTTATCAAGGAAATATTGCTTTGGGGTATTAAAGACGGACTAAATTACAGTCATTATTTAGTTGCGAAAATTAATAATAAAGACTTGTTCGATCAATTATTCTTATTGTTAGCAGATAATGATAGGCAGGTAGTGTGGCGCACTGCTGATGTGTTGGAGAAAGTCTCAAGAATTCATCCAGAATACTTAAAAGGTCGAGAAAATACTTTGTTATTGCTAGCTTCAGGTACATCTAAAGAAGTGATGAAATGGCATTTAGCACCTTTGTTAGGTCGTGCTCAGCTTAATGATATACAAACAGGTGAAGCATGGCAATTACTTTCAGATTGGTTGGTAGATAAACGAGAAGGTAGAATAGCGCGTGTTAATGCTATGCATGCTATGTTTGATATTGTAATGCGGGATAACGACTATTTAGAGCCATTTCTTCAGATTGTTGAGCTTGTTAAAGATGAACCAATCCCTTCTCTTCGTGCTAGATTGAAATTTATAGCTAAACCAATTTATAAGGAATTTGGTGTTAAGCTCTAGCTTGTTTTAAATCAGTAAAATATACAACAAAAACTAGGTTTTGTACCTGTCCGTAGGTGTGTGTAGCAGTATCTTTGCAATGTGGAGAGAAAAGTAAATAATACAATTCCTGTTTACGAAATTTGTGCTATCAATGGTGATAATCGGGAAGATGATTTATTACTTATCGAGAATTTGTCTGAATATTTGATAGATCATCCAGACATGGTAAAGCCACACAGGCACAATTTCTTCCATTTTGTTTTGTTTACAAGGGGGAGTGGATATCACACCGTAGATTTCGAACGATTTTGTGTTAAAAAGGGACACATGTACTTTATGTGTCCAGGTCAAGTGCATAATTGGGAGTTTGACGAAGGGGTTGATGGTTATATTGTTAATTTTTCTGGTCAATTGTTTGAGTCTAATCAATCTACAGGTAGTTTTTTGAGTAGATTTTCCTTTCTAAGAAGTATTGCATCAGAAAGTAATTTTGAATGTGAAGGGGAACTTTACAAAGATCTGTGCAACTTGCTGGTAAGGCTTAAAAATGAGCGATTAAGGGATGCAAAAGATGAGTATACACAAGCAATGTACGTTGCATTATTGACTGAAATACTGGTTACATTACATAGGTCAAGAGAAACTTCTACTAGTATTGTAGCTCCTCCTCATAGTTTACTAGTGCTCAATAATTTTCGAGATTTAATAGATAAGTATTATCGAATAATGCATTTGCCAAAGGAGTATGCAGCTATGTTATATATTACACCCAATCATTTGAATGCATTGTGTAAAGATTTGTTGGGAAAGCCATCTGGGGCAATTATTAGAGACAGATTGTTGCTGGAAGCAAAAAGATTATTGGTGAATGGAAGTTTTAGTATTTCAGAGATCGCTAATTATTTGAATTTTTCAGATAACTCCCATTTTACAAAGTTTTTTAAAAAAGAAGCTGGTGTTACTCCCGAAGAGTTCAAGAAAATCTCAATAAAAAAATAAATTATAAAATATGTGTGCACAAGTAGCGCCAAAGAAAAAAAGTGGATTGTGGAGTATTGTCAATAATAGGTGCCCTCATTGCAGAGAGGGTAGGTTGTTTCTCGACAATAATCCCTACAATTTAAAAACCAATATGGATATGCCAGAAAATTGTCCGGTATGCGGTCAAAAATATGAATTGCAAACAGGTTTTTATTTTGGTACAGGTTACGTGAGCTATGCGCTCTCAGTTGCAGTCTTAGCTACTGTTTTTGTAGCATATGCTGTCTTGATAGGTTTAACCTTTAGAGATAATAGTATTTTTTATTGTTTAGGAGTTAGTATTGGAGTGCTATTGCTTATTCAACCAGTATTGCAGAGGTTAGCTAGGTCTATTTGGATAGCAATTTTTGTAAGGTACAATCCCAATTGGCAGAGTGAATAAGAGTGATAATTGTTTCATCATTGAATGGCAGCTATAGTTGAAATATTATTACTTTTGCCGCCAATTTTAGACTAATCATTATGCAAATAGCAATAATAGGAACGGGTTATGTTGGTTTGGTAACAGGCACGTGTTTTGCCGAAACCGGAAATAATGTTACCTGTATTGATATAGATGAGCGAAAAATTGCTCAACTCAGGCAGGGTAAATCGCCTATATATGAGCCTGGTCTCGATGTTCTGTTAGAGCGTAACATTAAAGAGAAAAGAATAACGTTTACTGCAAACCTTGCTGAAGGTATAAAAGGTGCTAAGGTTATATTTTTGGCCCTACCCACTCCTCCTGGCAAAGACGGTTCTGCTGACTTACAATATGTACTAAATGTAGCCGCAGATTTAAGCAACATTTTGACAACCTACACTGTGATTGTTAATAAAAGTACAGTTCCTGTAGGTACTGCTGAGAAAGTAAGAGATGTATTGATTAAAAAACTTGATCCTTCTTTATTTGATGTGGTTTCTAATCCAGAATTTTTGAGAGAAGGCGTAGCTGTCGATGATTTCTTAAAACCTGATAGAGTAGTTATTGGCACATCTTCTGAGAAAGCCAGAAAGGTGATGGATGAACTGTATCAGCCATTCGTTCGTCAAGGTAATCCTATCTATTTTATGGATGAGCGTTCATCAGAAATGACCAAATATGCAGCAAATTCATACCTAGCCATGCGCATATCGTTTATGAACGAGATGGCTAATCTATGTGAGCGTACTGGTGCCAATGTAGATTGGGTACGTATTGGTATGGGCGCTGATAGCAGAATAGGAAAACGTTTCTTGTTCCCCGGTATCGGTTATGGTGGTAGCTGTTTTCCAAAAGATGTAAAAGCTCTAGCACATACTGCTAACGAATCAGATTATGATTTCAAGTTGGTAAATGTTGTTATGGATGTTAATGAGCGTCAAAAGAGAATACTTGGAGAAAAAGTTAAGAACTATTTTGGTAATGATCTCAGTGGGTTGACCTTTGCTATGTGGGGGCTCTCTTTCAAACCAGAAACAGATGATGTAAGAGATGCGCCTTCTGTAGAAGTAATAAAAGAGTTAATTAACGCGGGAGCTAAAGTGCGTGTTTTTGACCCTGAGGGTATGGAAAATGTGCGATCAATGATGGGGGATCAGTTGTATTATGCTGTAGACCAGTATGATGCAGTAGAAGGGGCAACTGCTTTGATCATTGTTACTGAGTGGAGTGAATTCAGAAATCCAGATTTTGATAAAGTTGCAAAAGGGTTGAGTCAACCAGTAATATTTGATGGTAGAAATGTGTATTCCATTGAAAAAATGGAGGAATTAGGATTCTATTATGAGAGTATAGGTAGAAAGGTAGTACACGGTAATTTATAGAATCAGAAACTTAGCTTGTTGTCTACATGGGTGTTCACATAATTTCATTAAATCTGGTTGAGCACATAAAATAATAAAATGACTAAACGTATTTTAATAACCGGCGCTGCCGGATTTCTAGGTTCACATTTGTGTGACCGGTTTCTAAAAGAAGGATACGAGGTAATAGGAATGGACAACCTATTAACTGGTAACATCAGAAACATTGAACACTTATTTCCTCTAAAGGAATTTAATTTCTATCATCATGATGTAACGAAGTTTGTTCATGTTCCAGGAAATATTGATTACATCCTTCACTTTGCCTCTCCTGCAAGTCCAATAGATTATCTAAAGATGCCAATACAAACACTTAAGGTTGGCGCATTAGGTACACATAATCTGTTAGGTTTGGCCAAATCTAAAGGTGCAAGGATATTAGTAGCATCTACTTCCGAGGTTTATGGAGATCCATTAATTCATCCTCAAACTGAAGAATATTGGGGAAATGTCAATCCTGTAGGCCCAAGGGGTGTTTATGATGAAGCTAAAAGGTTTATGGAAAGCATTACAATGGCCTACCATACTTATCATAAATTGGAAACCAGAATTATTCGCATATTCAATACGTATGGTCCTAGAATGCGATTGGATGATGGTCGTGCTCTGCCTACATTCATGAGTCAGGCATTACGTGGCGAAGATGTAACAGTAT
>CALRKH020000051.1:0-23233 GCA_943367855.1 Asaia bogorensis
ATATATGCGGGTAAGAAAGTTTTTTTGACGGGACATACTGGATTTAAAGGGACCTGGCTGCTGCAAATGCTGCATATGCTGGGCGCTAATGTGAAGGGGTATGCGCTGGCACCTGAAAAGTCTAATGATCTTTACCATCAGGTGGAGGGAGATAGGCTGTGCTATAGTAGTGTGATAGCTGATATATGCGATAAACAAAAGTTGCAAACGGAGCTGGTGAGATTTGAGCCTGATTTTGTGTTTCACCTGGCGGCACAACCCTTGGTGAAACGGGGTTATGACTTGCCCTCTTATACCTTTATGGTGAATGCCCAGGGGACTGCACATGTGCTGGATGCTATGCGCAACCTGCAGCAAAGAGCGGTGGGAGTGATGATAACGACGGATAAGGTGTATGATAACCCTGAGCGAGGAGAACCGTTTGCGGAAGATGATAAGCTGGGTGGGTATGACCCATATTCGGCAAGTAAGGCTGCAGCGGAGATTATTATTGATTCTTATAGACGGTCTTTCTTTAACCCAGCGCAGTATGAGCGACATGGGAAAGCTATAGCTGCTGCAAGAGCTGGAAATGTGATAGGTGGCGGAGACTACTCTGACGACCGAATAGTGGCAGATATAGTAAGGGCTATCACATTTGGTGAGACAGTGGGGCTGCGTAACCCAGAGTCGGTGAGGCCGTGGCAGCATGTGCTGGAGCCACTGGTGGGCTACCTGCAACTGGGAGCTAAGATGTGGGAGGAGCCTACGGCATATGCTACTGCATACAACTTTGGCCCTAACCCTGCAGATATGCTGACCGTGCGTGAGCTTACTGAGGTGTTTTTGAAGCACTATGGTACTGGTGCGTGGAAAGACACATCGGATAGCAAGGCTGTGCATGAGGCCAAGCTGTTGCTGCTGAATAGTGAGAAGGCTAAGCGTGAGCTGGGGTGGACATCGGTGCTGGATGCTATAACTGCAATACAATGGACTGCGGCCTGGTATGCTGACAAACAGACTGCGGCAGCAGATAAGTGTAAGCAGCAGATAAGCGCATATATGGGTTAGTGGAATGGTTGGGAGATAGGTGATGTAGTAGCTAGGTGACATAGATAATGATATAGGGTGTAATACAATGGAGTTGATAGATATATTAGGTGGTGCTAAGTTGATGACGCTGCCCTCATCGGGGGATGTGCGAGGTACGTTTGTGAAGACGTTTCATGAGCCTACGTTACGAGCTGCGGGTATCAACTTTGAGTTGCGGGAGAGTTATTATTCTTTTTCGCATAGGGGTGTGATAAGGGGAATGCATTTTCAGTTGCCGCCACACCATCATAGTAAGGTAGTGTTTTGTGCGGTGGGGGCCATACTGGATGTGATAGTGGACTTAAGGAAATCGTCGGTAACATATGGGCAGTATTATGCTGCTGAACTGAGTGCTGAGAATAGACGTGCCTATTACATTCCTGAGGGTTTTGCGCATGGGTTTAAGGCATTGACGGATGGTGCTATGACCTATTATCTGGTATCGACAGCGTATAGCCAGCAGCATGATACTGGTATAAGATATGATAGTTTTGGGTTTGACTGGGAGGAGGATCAGCCAGTATTGTCGGCAAGGGATTTGTCATTTGGTACATTGGCGGAGTTTCAGTCGCCATTTTAGCAGGGGTTTATTTGTTATAGATGTTCATAGCGGCATTGATGCCCTGAGTGGCGAAGCATTCAATAGCTTCGGCACAGCGGGGTAGTGCGTCTTTGATAGTTGGGATTTCGGAGGGTTTCCATTTGCCGAGTACGAATTCAACTTGTCGGCCTTTGGGGAAATCGCTGCCGATGCCGAAGCGTAGGCGAGGGTATTTGTCGTTGCCTAGCAAGGCGTGGATGTTTTTGAGGCCATTGTGACCAGCATCGGAGCCAGAGGGCCTGATGCGGAGTGTGCCAAGTGGTAGTGCGAGATCATCTACAATGACGAGTGTGTTTTCGATACTTATTTTTTCTTTGTCTAACCAGTATTTGAGGGCTTTGCCGCTGAGGTTCATATAGGTGGTGGGTTTGATGACGATGAATGTGCGTCCTTTCCAGCGGACTTCGGACATAAAAGCGTGTCTGTCGAGGGAGTAGTTGCCACCGTGTTTGAGTACGAATGTGTCGGCTACTTCGAAACCGATATTGTGGCGTGTGCTGTCGTATTCTGCGCCAATATTACCGAGGCCTACAATTAGGTATTTCATAGTGCGAAGATAAGAGTGTTGAAAGTTGTTTGCATGATGTGTGTTTTTGCGCAGTTTTTATTTTTTGTGTTTTTGGTGTAAGTGGTTGATAGTCAATGGGTTGTGGTGGGTTTTGTTTTTGGTTTTGCGCAGTTTTTGCGCGGGTATTTGTATTGTTTTTTGCTGCTTCCGTTGATAGGGCTATGACTCAGGTGAGTGCGAGGTTTGAGCGCAGGGTGTTGTATATGCTAGTTGCATACTTTACTAAAGTAGCATTGGTCAAATTGCCTCCGTAGTTTGGGTTTATTGCGGTCAATGGCTTTTTAGCTCGGTTGCCAGGGTATTGGCGACTGATAAATAATGATTGTAGGCTCATGGTAGGGCGGATTTGTAGCAGGCGAATGTAGTGTAGGAATATAGATTGCCCAAAATGGGTTTTGAGGATAGTACAGCTAAGTGTGCAGGATGGTACAGTAAACTGTTGAGCTTAGTACACTTATCTGCCGAGCTTAATACAGTTTTTGGGGTGATTTTGGAGGGTGATTTGGGTGGAAGTATAGGCTGGTAGGTGTTTATGTGTGTTGTTGTAATGTGATGGTAAGTGTAGTAGGAAGATTTTTGTGGTTAAGCAGTTTTGTGGAGGTGGTTTTTTGTATAGATTATGGATTTTGTGGTTTTTAGGGTGGGGGATAATTCATCTAGAAGTACGATAGGTGTATGTTGAATTTTATTTATCTGTGGAATTGCTGTAAGATACATTACAGGAGATTTAGTAGTATATTTGATATCATTAGTTTGGGCTTTGATGATTAGTAATGTGGTTTTGCAGGTAAGCATTACTTACTTTGAATGCCTTTACTGAGAATTATAAAATGTACAAATAACTTATAAGCCATGATTAAGTACTTCTTATACTTATTGTTATTGTGTTGGTTGCTACCTGAACAGGGGGTGCTGGCGCAGGCAGCTTTTTTTGATCCCTCTTTTGGTATAGGAGGTAAGGTGATAGTGATACCGGGGCCAGGTGCATCAGATTTTGGTAGATTTACTAGCGTGGCACTACAAACTGATGGGAAAATAGTTGCAGCAGGGCAATTTAAAGGACAAGCAAGGGCAATGCGGCTTAATGCAGATGGTTCTACAGATTTATCCTTTCATATAGCTGGACACTTTGATCTGGCAGAATACATGTCTAAGTTTCTAGATGTAAAAATACAGCCAGATGGTAAGATACTGCTAGCTGGAGAATATTACAGTGGCATTGTAGGTGCAGGTAATTATAATTTTATAGCCATTAGGCTTGATGCCAATGGCTGGCCGGATATGACATTTGGAGTAGGAGGGAAGATGATTATTGACAGGTCTGGTTTTGCAGATTATTGTACCTCCCTAGCCTTGCAGACTGATGGCAAGATAGTGCTGGCAGGATATATTAATTCGCTTAACTCGGGTATAATACGATTGCATGCAAATGGGCAAAGAGATAGCACATTTGGCATCAATGGGTGGGTGATAGGTGCCTATGGCAGTGCTGACCAAGTAGATGTGGCGCCAGATGGGAAAATAGTACTGGCAGGTCATTCTTCGGCAGCGCACGGGTATCAGTTGATGGCCGTACGTCATTTGAGCAATGGTAGTTTGGATACTAGTTTTAATCATACGGGTATAGTATATACACTGGCAGGAGACCCTGGTGGCAACTTTGGCAGGGGAATGAAGGTGCAGCCTGATGGCAAGATAATAGTGGTAGGTTCGGGTGGATTTGGCAGCGAGGGTGGGAATTTTGTGGCTGTGCGTTACAATGTAGATGGGACACTGGATAATACCTTCGGAAGTGGCGGTATAAGTGATGTAGATTTTGAAAGTGAGCTTGAAGATGCACTAGAGATTGGATTGAAAGCAGACGGTAGTATGGTATTAGCTGGAGTAACTTGCCCTAATGACAGCTGCCAGGTGGCCATTGCCTGCCTGAATGCCAATGGTACACTGAATACAGACTGGGGCAGTAGTGGCAAGATAGTAACGTCTTGGGGCGAACGAACTGACTATGGTAGAGCTGCTGTATTGCAGCCAGATGGGAAGATAATAGTAGTTGGAGAAATGTTAAAAAATGATGCTGCTAATACTTATTATCCGTGTGTAGCCCGCTACACACCTTATCCAGCAGGAGTATCAGAGAATAAACTTGCAGAGGATGTACATGTGTGCCCTAACCCGACTAAAGGGCAGTTTTATGTAGGAGGAATGAAGCAAGAACATATAAAAAGCATAACCGTTTATGATGTATTTGGTAGGAGGCTATCAACTACCTGTGGTGATAACCATGTGGTATCAATAAAGGAAGCTGCAAAAGGATTTTATATTGTTAGTGTAGAATCTATTGATGGTAAACAAGTAGTTTGTAATTTATTGTTGGAATGATTGTGTAAGAGTGTGCGTTGGTTGTTGGTTGTGTAATGATAGGAGGTGTAGTAGGAATAATTTTTGCAATTGAGCAGTTTTGGGGAGGTGGTTTTTTGTATGGATTATGGATTTGGGGATGTTTGTATAAAGTGATGGTGTGATTTTTTTGACTGAATTGGGATGTTTGGATTGTGTTGTTTGTATTGGGTTTATATAATGCAGTTAAAAGTTGGTTTCGTTCAACTGGAGATGGACTGCCGCTGCGACGTAGAAGATACTAGGCTGAACTGGGACGAGTGGTGAATAGGATGGATAAGAAAAATGCAAAGAACATTGGCTTCGTTTTGCTGCCGCAAGTCAGCGGGACGCTGACAGGAAAAGAGGACGAGGCGAGACGCCTCGACCAGAAAAGGGGGAAAAGAAGGCCATACAAAACGAAGAAACAGAGGTAGCGTAATTGCTTCCTTTTTATTTTTGGTATCTCGTAGAAGATACCCGATATTTAAGGAAACAGGTTTTTTATGAAACAAAGAATAATTACAGGCGACTTAGTCTACGTTACATCAGAAGTTGACCGTTTTATTGACATGGGGTACAATATTGTAGATTCTTGGGTTTTCTATAGATGGGATATGACTATTGATTATACGGTGTACTACTACCCCAAAATTTCAAACTGAGACACTACCTATTGTGTTGTCTGTGTCGTGTTGATATAGATGGATATGTATTAGCATTCGCCCATTTGGGAATAGATAGCCGCTACGTTGTAGTCGACAATAAACAGAACAGGGGTTAGATATATAGTGGAACATGCAAAGAGGAGTGAAATGACTACATAGAAATAAGCCGCACCAGAAATGATGCGGCTTATTGTACTTTAATGAAGGGGTAAGGTATTAAGGATAGTAAACGATTTGAGCAGTTTCTGTGTATCCGCTATTGCCTACAAATTTGCCCATATACATACCTGCAGCTAGCATTGCTGGCATTTGCATGCTCTGTCTCAACTCTGTAATAGGGTAGCTGCCTACTTCTTTTCCATCTATGGTGTAGATGTAGAAGTGGCCTGGCTCGGATACTTCGAGGTTGAGCGTGCCTACAGTAGGGTTGGGATACAGACGCATGCTGGCACTGGTGGTTTCATCGTTGCTGGCAAGCGGCCTAGTAACTGTAATAGTTAATGCTTTGGTAGCAAAACATCCATTGGGCAGTGTGTAGGATATAGTAACTGGTCCAAAATTTACTCCAACAGCCAAGCCCGTAGTAGCATTTATAGCAGCTATTAATGCATTGCTACTACTCCATGTGCCCGAAGGTGTAGGGTTGGTAAACGTAGTAGAGGTGCTGCGACGTAGTGTGGCTGGGCCAACTATAGCCGCTGGTGATGCATTGATAGTAACCGGCCTGGTGCGTATGCAGCCTGTTATGGTATAGGTAATGGTAGCTGTGCCAGGAGCAATGCCTGTAACCAAACCAGAAGCAGCATTGATGGTAGCAATAGCGGTGTTGGAGCTAGACCATGCGCCACCTGATGCAGTGCTGATCCAAGAGGCTGTTTTGCCCGCACAAATCACATCGGTACCATAGAGTACTGCTGGGGTAGATGTTACATTGGCTGTGGTAAGGTATCTGCAACTGCCACTAACGGTGTAAGATATCTGTGCTGTTCCTGTGCCTACCCCTGTAAGCAAACCAGTTGTAGCATTGATAGTGGCTCTGGTGGTGTTGGTGCTGCTCCATGCGCCACTAGCAGTGGTAGGTGCTGGCAGTGTGGTAGATGCCCCTGCACAGATATTAACGACTGCTGGGGTGGTGATGAAGGTGCTATTAACGGTAACTACAGTAGTTCTGATACAAGAGCCGCCAGTAGTGTAGGTGATAATAGTGGTGCCATTGCTGACACCTGCTGCAAGACCAGTAGCGGTATTGATGGTAGCGACAGCAGTGCTGCTGCTGCTCCATGTGCCACCAGCTGGCAAGCCCGACATGGTGATGCTGCTGCCAGGACAAAGGGTGCGGCTACCAATGATGGTATCGGGCGTGGCTGATACTGTTACTACTCTTGTGCTGATACAGCCTGTAGCTACTCTATAGGTAATAGTAGTAGTGCCAGTAGCTATACCTCTGATAATACCAGTAGTGGTATTGATGGTGCCTGCGGCAGTGTTGCTGCTGCTCCATGTGCCACCAGTAGGCGTAGCTGTAAGCGTGGTATTGGTGCCTGCACAGATTGTGGCTGGGCCGCTAATGGCGCCAGGTGTAGCATGAACTGTAACTATACGTGTGGCACTACAAGTGCTGCCCGCTGCTGTGTAGCTAATGGTAGCTGTGCCTGCGGCAATACCCGTTACTACGCCGGCTGAGCTTATGGTAGCAATAGCAGTGTTGGCACTAGTCCACGCTCCACCAGATGGTGCTGATGCCAGTGTAGTGGTGCTGCCCTGACAAACTGTAGCAACGCCTGTGATAGCTGATGGTGTAGCAAAGACAGAAACAACAGCCGTAGTGCGGCAACCACCTGCAATAGTGTAGGAGATGGTAACTGTGCCAGTGGTAACACCAGTGACTACACCAGCTGCTACGGTAGCGATAGCAGTGTTGCTGCTAGACCAGGTGCCGCCAGTAGGTGTAGATGATAGTGTGGTGGTGCTGCCGATGCAGGTGCTGCGTGTGCCAGTAAATGAGACAGGGGTAGGGATAACAGTAACCACCTTAGTGCCGAAGCAGCCTGTAGGGAGTGTGTATGTAATATTAGCTGTGCCACTGGCAATGCCAGTAACAACACCGGATGTGCTGATAGTAGCTATGCTGGGATTGCTGCTAGCCCATGCACCACCAGCAGGTGAGCAGGTGTAGGTAGTGGTGTTGCCCTCGCAAACATTGTTATCGCCAGTAACTGCGGATGGAAGACCATTGATAGTGATAGGCAAAGTAGTGCGACAGCCTGTAGCTAAGGTGTAGGTAATGGTAGGGTTGCCAGCGGCTGTAGCAGTGAGTAAACCTGTGGTGCTAATGGTAGCAATAGAAGGTATATTGATGCTCCATGTGCCACCCGCAGATGCAGATGTGTAGGTGGCTGTGCTGCCGACACACAATGCTGCTGTGCCAGTGATGGCAGCGGGTAATTCATTGACGGTAACGACTGCAGTAGTGAAGCAACCCGTAGATAAAGTGTAGCTAATGGTAGCTGCGCCTGCAGCAATGCCAGTAACAATGCCCGAAGTGCCAACAGTAGCATTGCCCGAAGCATCTACAGACCAAGTGCCACCGCCAGTGCTGCTAGCAAGCACTGTGCTAGCACCCATGCACACAGCAGATGCGCCTGTGATAGCTGCAGGAGCAGCACTAACTGTAAGCGCAAAGGTGGAGGTGCAACCGCTGGTAGCGGTGTAAGAAATAAGGGTGGTGCCTGTAGTAAGTGCTGTTACAGTGCCATCTACATCTATAGTAGCAACAGCAGGATATAGGCTAGACCAAGTGCCACCAGTAGTAGTGGTAGTTACTAGAGTAGACTCACCAATACACAAAGTGTTGTCTCCGGTGATGGCAGCAGGTGCTGGTAGAACAGTGAATGTTCTTTTGACCATGCAACCAGCAGCAGAGGTGTAAGTGATATCGGTAGTGCCAGCAGTGATGGCAGTAATTATGCCCGCAGATGATACCGAAGCACTGCCTGGGCTGGCGCTAGACCAAGTGCCCCCAGCCGGGCTAGAGGTAAGTGCTGATGTGCTGCCCTCGCAAGCCGACATCGTTCCTGCGATAGCAGACGGCATAGGGTGCACTGTGATAGTGCGCGTGACGAAACAGCCAGTAGGCAAAGAGTAGGTAAGTGTAGCTGTGCCTAGCGATAGTGCCATAACCATACCAGAGCTATGGTCTATAAGAGCAACGGTATTGTCGGAGCTAGCCCAGCCGCCGCCAGTGGTAGCTGATGTGTAGGTAGTGTTGCTACCCAAACATACATCTGAAGGGCCTGTAATAGCTGCTGGTAGCGGGTTGATGGTGACTACTGCAGTGTAAGTGCCCGATGTAACAGTGTAACTAATAGTAGCTGTGCCTGCTGAGATGCCAGTGGTGACACCAGTATAAGGGTTGATAGTAGCTATGCTACCATCGCCACTGCTCCAAAGGCCACCAGGCTCTGTGCTGCTAAGCGTGGTGGTGCTGCCCTGGCAGGCCGTAAGTGTGCCTGTGATAGCTGGGGCTGGTGCGGAAACCTCTATTTCTTTGTAAACAAAAGAAGTGCCACAATGATTGGTGTAGGTGTATGTGATATTTGACACACCAACTGCTATACCTGTGACCACACCACTACTGCTAACAGTAGCAATGGAAGGGTCGGCAGATGACCAAGTGCCACCAGGCACAGTGCTGGTGAGTGTGGTGGTGCCACCAACAGTAACTGCAAATGAACCGCCTATAGCACCTGGAAATGGTGCAGTGCTATCTACAGAAAATTCCTTAGTTACAATGCAGCCATTCGAATTCACAAATGATATAGTTGCAGTACCGATAGACACGGCATTATATGCACCACTTGTGGGGTCTACTAACAGTACAGTTGTATCACTACTACTCCATAGCCCAGTACCCGGCACACCAGTATGTGCACCCCCAAAGGTATCTGTAGCAAATAGGCACAACTGATTGGGGTTAGTTATATTTGCTGGTGCAGCAAGTACTGTCACCTCAATGGAAGATACGCAAGATGAAGCATTAGTATATGATATGTTAGCCACACCTGCTGAGGCCGGGTAAATATAACCAGTTATTGAGTCTACTGTAGCTATTAAAGTATCTGTAGTAGTCCATAAACCTCCGTAGTCATAACTATACAACATGATTGAGTCGTTACTGCAAACTACTGGATGTCCATATATAGAACTCGGCTCATAAACTGTTGGCGTGCTAAAGGCAGAGCAACCATTGTCATCAACATAATACAAAAATGCAGAGCCAGTCGATATAGCACTTAATACATTTGTTGATGTAAAATCAGCAATGTAAGGATAAAAGCTAGTCCAGTAACCAGGTGAGGTGGTAGATGTTAACGTATAGGTTGACCCAGCACACATATTATTTGGCACAGTTAATACGGGGTTAGGATATACTGTAACAACATAAGTATTACCACAGCCAGCTAAAGATGTGTAAGTTATAGTAGATGTTCCTGCGTTTAGACCTATAATATAACCACCGTAATAAATATAAGCTACACTAGTATCTGAAGATTCCCATAACCCATCGGTTGTGGTAGTTGTGCTCAGAAACACTGAACCATCGGCGCAAGTACTGCTCGTACCTGTAATTTCTGGGGTAGCATTAACAGTTAAATCGAAATATGCAATACAACCTTCAAGGCTTGTATAACTACAATAGGAAACTTGGTCATACCAACCATAATACATCGGATTATATATCGCATTAAACTGACCTATGGATGATATTGTGGCAACAGAAGGATCCGTACTATTCCATATACCACCTATAGGTGTAGCAACCAATGTTGTTGAATCTCCTTGGCAGAGTGACATTGTTCCAGTTACAGTTGGAGCAGCAAATGATGTTATTGCCATTGTATCTACACAACCTACGACACTAGTAAAAGATATAATTGACATGCCCGAGTTCTGACTATAAATATTTCCAGAACCATCGAGTGTTATAATTGATGTGTCTGATGATGTCCAATAGCCTGAAGTAAATGTAGAACTTAAATAATCCCAGCTATTCTGACAGATTGTAGTATTACCGGTTATGCTTGGAGTTGTATTTATTGTCAATATCACTTCAGATGAGCAACCCGATGGTGCAGTATATATTAAATTCACTTCTAATGACTCAATAAAATAATAGGGATAGCCTATAGCCGTCAAATCACCGTCAGGAGTTATGCTTGCTATACTCGAGTCTAAACTTTGCCAAGTACCACCTGAAGGGCTAGCAATAAGTGTGCTCGTAGTTCCAGAGCATACTGCTAATGGCGACGTAATACCACTCACTGCTACATTTACAGTTACTACAGCACTAGTGTAACAGCCAGGGGATAATTGATAGGTAATATTGGTAGTGCCCAAACTCACTGGTATTATTACTCCAGTGACAGAATCAATTATTGCTACACTTGCATTATCAGATAGCCACGTTCCACCATATGCTGAATAAGTTAAGGTTGAAGTTTGCCCCTCGCATAAAACTAATCCACTAATGCCAGATGTAGGATCTACTATTGTAGTTCTAACGGTAATAGTATCTCGTTCTAGTCCATCATAAACTTCCACTGTAAACGAATCTACACCCACGTAACCGGGTGATGCTGTGTAGAACAAACCAGTAGGTGTTACAATACTTCTATTAGTCATGCTCGAGTAGGAGCCCATTAATGTTCCATTAGCAGGTGGGGTAACTACACTCCAGTTTAGTGTATCTGTCGAGTCTAAATCATGCACACTCAATATAGAATCCAAGCTGAATGTGGTTCCACTTGTACAGCTTGCAAGTGTAGCTAATGAGCCATTTGTGAACGTTGGAGGATGATTTACAAAAATCAATTTTCTTACGGTTTGTCCAAGTTCTTCAGCAAAGTAAATATCCCCATTTGTAGCTACGTCAATACCGTACGAATTTCTAAAATATGCATTAAGAGCAAAACTACCATTACCAGAATGTCCTGCAATTGAGGCTTGCCCGCCTATTCTTTTTATAATACCATTAGTGTCTACTTTACATATCATTGCCCCATCATAAATAAATATATTTCCCAAATCATCTCCTTCGATATCACCTATATAGAAAAAGCTTGCATCTAATGCAGGGCCAATAGCTCCTCTTTCTAGTAATGGGCCAGGGCCAGGGTGAGATGCAGTACTTCCAGCAAATCCGTTCGCAATGCCAGAGCTATTGATTTTTATAATTCTTTTTTGGTCTGTTAATCCAATGTATAAATTATCGTCCTTGTCTACTGCCAATGACGACCATGCATCAATAGTAGTTGCAGTGGCTGGCAATCCGTTAGGAGATGGAGTAGTGCCACCATTACCAGCCACCGTTGTTATAACTCCAGAAGCATCTATTTTTCTTACCCGCCTATTTCCAGCATCCATAAAGTAAATATTACCCGAATGGTCTGTGATGATTCTTGATGGTAAATATATTAAAGCAGATGTTGCAGGTCCACCATCTCCGCTGTAGCCGAAGGACCCAGATACACCTGCCACGTGCGATACGATACCTGAAGGATCTATTTTCCTAATTGTATTGTTCCAATGTTCACAGATGTATAAATTGCCTTGCCTATCAGTAGCTATATTACCACTACTAGTGGTAAATCTGGCAGCAGTAGCAGGTCCGCCATTTCCGGTATAGCCAGCTACTCCTGTGCCCCCATAGATATTGATTATTCCGGAAGTATTAATTTTTCGAATGCCAGCGTATATCTGATCCAATACGTATACGTTTCCAGCCGTATCTGTACAGACATCCCATGGAGCTCCCATAAGTGCTGCTGTAGCAGGTCCGCCATTCCCAGTAAATCCCGCAGCGCCATAAGTACCTGCCACTGGCATTACAAAGTATGTCTGCGCTTTACATACAAGTGAAAATAGAAGGACCAGTAATGAAGTGAAGAGTTTCCTCATGATTATAATATTTGTACCAAATATCTTCAAGTAGCATAAATATTTTAATCGCATTTCACCAAACCCTGTTCCCGATATATGAAAACCCGTTTTGGCTTTTTGTAGGGTGTTTTTTAGCGTTGGTAGATGGCGTAAAAAAACGAAGGCTGCCTCATAGAGACAGCCTTCGTTTTTTGTAATTAGGTATAGATTATTGAACAGATATGAATCTGCCTGTCCAAGATGCACGCTTAGTGGCTGCATATATAAAATATGCTCCTGGTAGATCTATGCTAAGCGTAATGTATTTATTGGTTGGTCCTAAGATTTTGTTCATTTCTCTGCCGGCTGCGTCAAAAATGAGGATGGTAGCCATATCTTCGAACTCTGAAGGTAGGAAGATGTTGGTAGAGCGATAGCAAGGGTTAGGGAAGAGGGTGATGTCTTCGGACTTAACAGGAGTGGAGCGGTAAACAAATCTGATTCTGTTTGTTGCATCGGAGATGTAGACGTTACCAGAAGAGTCGGAAGCTACTCCGTTTGGTAGTGTAACTTCAGCGTCTACTGCTTTGCCCCCATCTTTTACGCTTGTATTACCAGATGTGCCATTACCTGCTATTAGTTTTGTTTTGCCGTCGGGTTGTAGCATGCGTACTCTATTGTTTTGCCTGTCAGCAAAAATGATGTTACCGTAAATGTCAACATTCATATCTGTTGGCTGAAAAACTCTGGAGGTATTAGCCAGACCTTCATCGCCACCATAACCGCCAAGACCATTACCTGCAGCTAAGTAAACGAGACTATCTACGAGATTAATTTTGCGTATAGCGTTGTTTTTTGTATCAGAAATATAGAGCATTTTATCTTGGCCAATAACTATATCGTTAGGTTCCCATAGTTTAATTCTATTAGATTTCACTCCACCAGCAATAAAAACTGTATCTCCGCCACCAGCAATTGTAGATATTATTCCATTAGGAGTAACCTTGCGTATTACATTGTTTTTTGTATCAGCTATGTATAATGCTCCTGTGTCATCTAATGCAATTCCATGTGGTTGGTTGAGTTTGGCAATGAGTGCGGAGCTGTCATCTCCAGTATAGCCTGCTACCCCGTTTCCTGCAACAGTGGAAATAATTCCGGCAGTGTCTATTTTACGGATTCTATTGTTTCTGGAGTCGGCAAAATAGATGTTCCCGACTTTGTCCATAATTAATCCACTTGGGTAATTTACTTTAGCAGCACTAGCTGGGCCGCCATCTCCAGATATTCCGGAGGAGCCTTGGCCAGCAATAGTTGTTATGAAGCCGTATGCATCAATTTTGCGAATACGAGCATTGCCTTGGTCGCAAAAATAGATGTTTCCTTTGTTGTCTGCGAGCACTGAGCCTGGTGTATTCATAGTGGCAAATGCAGCATAACCACCGTCGCCAGTTTTGCCAAATGAGCCAGTACCAGCTAATGTAGTAATGATTTGTGCATCAGCTGCCCAAGGGCTAAATATGACAGATGCCAAAAGCAACTGTTTCCATATTCCCTTCCTTATGCTATTCAAGTAATTCATTTTCTTAAAGTTAGGCTACTCGTACTATGATTGAATGGGGGGTAACGGGTAGTGTTTTTGAAATCGTGGTGATTTATTAGTTGATAGTAAGTTTGCGAGTAACTGTTGAAGTTCCCACAGAAACTTTTACTACATATAGTCCAGCAGCTTGATTGAGGGCAATGTTATTTGTTTTGTTTGCCGCAATGTTGCTATTGTAAACAACTCGACCAGTAATGTCTAAAACTGTTACATTAATATCTGTACTTGGAGTAGCAGATACAGTGACGTTAAAGTTGCCATTTAGCGCAGGATTAGGGAATATGTTCACTTGTTCTTCGTTAATATTAGCAACAGTAGGAGTAGCAACTGTAGTAGTTATGTAACGAATACGTTCGTTGTAAGTATCAGCTATGTATATATTACCAGCTGCATCGCTTACTATTGAGCGCATTTCAGAGAATTTTGCTTTGTCTGCACGTTCTCCATCGCCACTGAAACCTATAGAACCTACGCCTGCCATAGTGTGATATAAATATGAAGTATCTACTCTTTTGATTTTATAGTTACCAGCATCACATACATACATATTGCCAACACCATCAAATGTTACGCTTGATGGGAATTTTAATTGCATAGTTGTAAGCGACAAGTATGGATGAGCAGCATTGTAAGCTTTTACAGTTACAACTTTACCATTAGTCTTGTCTATTTTACGAATCATATTATTATAAGTATCTGCAATGTACATTTCTCCGTTTGGAGCGAATGTAACACTAGCTGGCATATTGAGAGATACGTCAGTTGGTGTAGGTCTGTTGTCTCCGTTGTAACCAGGCATACCATTGCCAACAACTGTATGAATTTTGCCATTTTTGTCAATCATACGTATTCTGTTGTTCATTTGGTCGGCTACGTAAACTTTGCCTGAATCATCTACTGCTACACCGTTAGGTATGTTCAGCCTAGTATGAACTGCTATAGTGTCATCGCCAGTATAACCTGAGTTTGCTAGTTTCTTATTTAATCTGGCAGTATCTCCTGCTATAGTAGTTAATATACCACTAGCAGAGATTTTTCTTACCAAGTTATTTCCTTTTTCAGAAAAAAACACATTGCCATTTGCATCAACAGCAACACCCGCTGGTTTATTGAGTAGAGCTGCCGTAGCTGGGCCACCTTCGTCGTTCATATTATAACCAGCGCTATCGTTTCTACCAGCGATGGTAGAAATAACACCAGCAGCACTAATTTTTCTGATAGCATGGTTTTCTTGGTCAGCAATATACATATTGCCAGCCGCATCTCTAGCTAGACCAGAAGGGAAATGCAATTTAGAGTCGGCAGCTGGACCACCGTCGCCAGCGTAAGAGCCAACGCCATTTCCAGCGATTGTTGTAACAATTTGAGCGTTTGTTCCCAATGATAAGAGAGTACTCAGGCCGAGTATAGTGTATAGTTTAGTGTTCATATTCTAAATTTGGGACTAAATTAGTTCATTTTTCTGAATTTAAAACCGTTTTGGATATCATTTGCTGGAATTCATTCATCTATGATGTTGTTTTTTTGTTATCAGAGTGGTAATTGGAGCGTTTGGCACTCATCTGTAGTTTAGATATGTAGATTGGTTGTTCTATGTGGGTCTTTATAATGCAAGTAGGAGCGACAAGTATTTGCTGATGAGGGTATTGGTCAATTTTGAGTTCTTTTAAAATATCTTTGTACAAATCCATTTTCGCTTGTCGGCAAAGTTATTATTAGTTACGCCCCCTTTTACACAGCTCAACACACCCTACCCTGGCACCGTATATCTAAAAGGTTTTTTAGATAAAATAGGTGTAGATGCCGAGCAAATGGATCTTGGAATAGAGGTGATTCTTCGAGTGTTTTCTGGTAATTATTTACAAATACTTTTCTCAAATGCACAGGCACAAAACGCTAGTTGGTCTGATAATACAAGACGTATATTGGCTAATGCTGATAGGTATGTGCAAACTGTAGATAACACCATTGCTTTTCTGCAAGGGCGTAATAATACATTGGCTAGACGGATATGTAGTCGTACTTTTTTGCCAGAGGCGGCTCGTTTTGCTCAATGTCAGGATATGGAGTGGGGTTTTGGAGCAATGGGGCTTCAAGACAAGGCAAAGTTTTTGGCAACGATGTATCTTGAAGACTTATCAGATTTTATTCAAGAATGTATAGATCCCCATTTTGGCTTTAGTAGGTATGCTGAGCGATTGGGGCGAAGTGCTAATCAATTTGATGAGCTATATGATGCACTACAAAGTAATAGGACTGCTATAGAAGATGAAATGCTGCACTTGCTGCAACAGAAAATAATAGAAACAAATCCGAGTATAGTTGGTTTTTCTGTGCCCTTTCCAGGCAATCTGTTTGCGGCGTTGCGATGTGGTCAGTGGATAAAGCGCAACTTTCCTAATGTGAAAGTGGCTATGGGTGGCGGTTTTCCTAATACGGAATTGAGAAGCTTGACTGATGCTCGTGTATTTGAGTTTTTAGATTTTGTGACGCTAGATGATGGTGAAGCACCAGTGCAGCAATTGCTGAAATACGTAGCAGGCATTATAGATTATAATGAATTGAAGCGAACCTTTATCTTAAAAGATGGCGAGGTTCAATATATTAACAATAAAAGTTGTGGTGATTTTGCGCAGGCACAGGTGGGTACTCCTAGTTATGCAGGGTTGCCATTGAGTTCATATATATCGGCACTGGAGGTGGTGAATCCGATGCATAGCTTGTGGAGTGATGGGCGGTGGAACAAACTAACAATGGCACATGGATGCTACTGGGGTAAATGTACTTTTTGTGATACTAGCCTAGATTATATAAAACGATATGAACCACTAACGGCATCTGTATTGTGCGATAGGGTGGAGCAACTAATAGCCGAAACAGGACAGACGGGTTTTCACTTTGTAGATGAGGCTGCACCACCTGCATTGATGCAGGCATTTGCAGTAGAGGTGCTAAGGCGAGGGTTAGTTATATCATGGTGGGCTAATGTGCGCTTTGAGAAAAGTTTTACCAGAGATCTGTGCATGTTGCTGAAAGAAAGTGGATGCATAGCTGTAAGTGGAGGGCTGGAGGTGGCATCGGACAGGTTGCTACAACTGATAGATAAAGGTATTACTGTGGCTCAAGTAGCCAAAGTAAATAAGCATTTTACTGAGGCCGGTATCATGATACATGCTTATTTGATGTATGGTTTTCCGACGCAGACCGCACAAGAAACAATAGACTCGCTAGAGATAGTGCGGCAGATGTTTGTGGCGGGTATATTGCAGTCGGGGTTCTGGCACCAGTTTGCCATGACAGCTCATAGCCCTGTGGGCATGAATCCGGAAAAATATAAGGTTGTTATTCACAAGGCAGCAGTTATCACTTTTGCCGATAACGATGTGGTGCACGAAGATCCTACAGGGGCTGATCATGCAATGTTTAGCGAGGGGCTGAAAACTTCGCTACATAATTATATGCATGCCAATTGTCTGGATTGGCCATTGCACAAGTGGTTTGATTTCAAAGTGCCTAAAACTACTGTGGCACCAGATGCTATAAGTAAGATACTTGAAGAGCCAGAATATACATCGGCGAGGGCTAATGCCAGGGTAGTATGGCTGGGAAATATGCCTACGGTAAGCTACTATACCAAGGCGGCCAAAGGTAATCAGTGGGAGATGGCTTCGCTGACATTCTATACTCAAAAAGAGGTAATGAATGTGAAACTGAACAAGCCACAAGCTGAATGGCTAATAGCTATGCTGCCTATGCTGACAGTGAAACAACCTAAATTAATGCTGCTAAGTGACCTTAGAACAAATTATAACCAGACATTTGAAGAGGATGATTTTGAGTTGTTTTGGGATAACAAACCAATGAATCTCTTGTATAAAGCTGGGTTACTAGTGTTGTAATGTGTGCAAAAGCTTATTGAACAGTAGTAGAAGTGTTTTCATTTAATACTGTTTCCAGCATGGATTGCAGTACTTCTCCACGAAGGTTGCGGGCTATAACTACTCCTTTAGGGTTTATTAGTACATTGGTTGGGATAGACTTGATAGAGTATAGCGTGGCAGCAGCATTGGACCAGCCTTTGAGGTCGGATACATGAGCCCAAGTAAGGTTATCCTCTCGAATGGCTTGCTCCCAGTTTTCTTTTTTATTGTCTAGCGAGACTGAGTATATAGTGAAGTTTTTGTTCTTGTATTTTTTGTAGGCATTTACAATGTTTGGGTTTTCGGCACGGCATGGGCCACACCAAGATGCCCAAAAGTCTATAAGGACGAACTTGCCACGGAATGAAGATAGTGCTATCTCTGTGCCATCGGGGGCGGGTAGTTTTATCTCTGGTGCTACGGTGCCTGTTTCCACCAATTGTGGTTGGGGCATTTCGGAGCGCATGTGTTTGAGGTTGAGTTTGGTGAAGTGCTCATTGAAGTCTTTGGTCATGCGGGCATTGGGGAAGCGCTTGTTGAGACTTTGGGTGAAGGCTGCCAAGAAAACGTGTTCGGTGGCGGGGTTGAGGATGCGTGCGGCAAATATGGCATTGGGTAGGTAGGGTGTGGTGTCGGCATAGTTTTCTATGCGTTGTGTGAAATCTTGTGTGAGGTCTTGGTAATTCTTTTGTGCGAGTGCCAGCAGGCTATCGTTGCCGCGGGCTTTGAGTGTGTCCATGACTACATTCATAGTGTTGAAGTCGGAGACGCGCTCGCGGAACATGCGGAGGAAGCCTGATAGGTGCTCGGACTGTGGAGAACCTATGACTTTGTAGGTTTCTATTTTGTTCCAGTCGCTGACAATTTTGATATTGCCTTTGTCGATAGACAAGAGAATAAACTTATTGTCGGTGAAGCGGAGGCGGTATAGACCGGGCTCTGTGGCATTGCTGCCGAGCTCGAAGGCGCCCTTTTCGCTAGAGTGTGTAGAGTCTACGATAGAGACTATGTCGTTGGCTGCCAGCTGCTCGAGCACCACTGTTTGTTCGGGCATATCGGTTATCTCGCCGATGATGGTGAACTTGTTGGTGGATGTTTGGCATCCCAGTATTGATATGGCAAAAGTAAAAAGGAGTAAAAGTTTTGATCTCATCCACAAAATTTTAGAGCCACAGATATCCAAAGCAAATCAAAATTAATGGCCTAAATGTCAACAAATGCCTAAATTTTTCGGATTACGGTTTTTGGATATAGATGCAGGCTACTGAATGTGCGGTGCAGTAGCCTGCATCTATGGTGGTTTAATGTGGGTGTGCTAAGCTGCCGACATGGACAGTGCAGCACGGATTTTGGCTTCTATCTCCTCGGCCAGTTCGGGATTGTCCCAGAGGAATTGCTTGACGGCATCGCGGCCCTGACCTATTTTGCTATCGCCGTAGGCGAACCATGAGCCGCTTTTTTGGAGGATGCCGAGCTCTACGCCCATATCTATAATTTCTCCGGTTTTGGAGATGCCCTCGCCAAAAATGATATCGAACTCTACCTGGCGGAATGGAGGCGCTACTTTATTTTTTACGACTTTGACACGGGTGCGGTTTCCGCTGGCGGTATCACCGTCTTTGATTTGTGATACTCTGCGGATATCGAGGCGAACTGAGGCGTAGAACTTGAGGGCGTTGCCACCGGTAGTGGTTTCGGGGTTGCCGAACATGACACCGATTTTTTCGCGGAGCTGGTTGATGAAGATGCAGCAGCAGCCTGTGCGAGAGATGGTGGCGGTGAGCTTGCGGAGAGCCTGGCTCATGAGGCGTGCCTGGAGGCCCATTTTGCTTTCGCCCATTTCGCCTTCGAGTTCGCCTTTGGGAACTAGGGCTGCTACGGAGTCTATAACTACAACATCTATAGCGCCTGAAGATATGAGGCGGTCGGCAATTTCGAGGCCTTGCTCGCCATAGTCGGGCTGAGAGATGATGAGGTTATCGACATCTACACCGAGCTTGCGTGCGTAGGAGGCATCGAAGGCGTGCTCGGCATCGATGATGGCGCAAATGCCGCCTTTTTTTTGAGCCTGTGCTATGGTGTGAATGGCGATAGTGGTTTTACCGGAAGACTCTGGGCCGTATATCTCTATGATACGACCGGCAGGGAAGCCGCCTACGCCAAGTGCCATATCGAGGCCGAGGGAGCCGGTGCTGATGACATCTATAGTATCTTTTTGTTTGTCGCCGAGCATCATTACTGAGCCCTTGCCGTAGTCTTTTTCAATCTTGTCGAGTGTTAGCTTCAACACTTTGAGTTTATCGTCTGCCATTGTGCTTACTTTTAAAAACTTTGTTTAATGGGTCAAAAGTAGGGCAATTTGGTGTGCGGTTTTGGAAGTGGGTCAAGAAGATATCCACAATTTTTGGCAGTGGTGCTGGGTGGGTGGGTGCTGGGCTGGTGGTGGGGTATAATTGCGCATTTTTGATTTTTGGGGAAGTGGTGATAAGTGGTTGATTGTCAATGGGTTGTGCGGATGTGGGGGTGCGTTTTTGCGCACTTTTTGCGCAGGTGAGGGGTGGTGTTTTTGCGCAGTGATATTTTGTGATGTGATGGTGGATGCCTAGGCGTGATGAGGGCAATAGCAATAGTAGCTGTGGTGTGGTAGGTGTGGTGTACATGGCAGGAAAGGGGTGGTATGTGTGTAGCCACAAAAACCGTGCCTAAGTGGTGTGGCTGGCAGAATGGCAGTGGGTGTGACAGGGCGGATGTGCGGCTTAGTGTAGCTGATAGAGGGCCTCTGAGAGCTGATAGAGATTGGTGGCATTGGTGTTGCTAAGGATGATGATGGTTTTTTTGCTGTTCATAGTATGAATCCAGTTGGCAGTGGACCCCTGAATGCCGCCTGTGCGGTAGTAGAAGGGCTCGCTAAATGTGCCCCAGCCAGAGGAGCCCCAAAAGCTGTAGGCGGTGTAGCCGAGCTGAGGGTGGATGCGGAGTAGCTGCTGGGTGGTGGATGTGCTGAGTATTTTGTGATTGAAAATGGCCTGATCGAGCGTGTGAAGGTCGGTGATGGTGGAATAGAGGCAGCCTGCGCCAAAGTACATCTCGGGGAGGTAAAAGGGATCGGGGGAGTAGGTATGGAGGCTATCGGAATAGGTGTAGGCGGCTAGCCAGGGCGTGGGTGTGTGGCTAGTGGTGGCTATGCCGGTGTGGTGGAGGTGAAGCGGCTGGAGGATGGTTTTTTTCAGATAGTTGGCGTAGCTGAGCCCGGAAACCTGCTCGATGATTTGGTGGAGTATGATGTATTCTGTATTGGCATATTGGCTTTTGGTGCCTGGGGTGTCTATGAGCGGGCCTGAGCAGTAGGTGTGTATGAACTGCTGGAGCGAGGTGGGGGACTGATAGGGCAGGAGCTGCTGCTGCTGGAGTGCATTGTATATGCCAGAGGAGTAGGTGAGGAGCTGATGTATGGTAACCACATTGCGGGCGGGGCCGGAGTAGGCAGGGTAGTAGTGCCCGATGGTTTGGTTGAGGTCTATTTTTCCTTCTTCTACGAGTTTCATGATCATGAGTGCAGTAAAGGTTTTGGTGATGGAGGCAATGCGGAACTTGTCTGTATGGATGATGGGTGTGCCAGTGGCTCTGTTAGCCAGGCCTATGGCTTTGCAGTACTTGATATGTCCGTTGATAGATAGCAGGGCAACACCGCTGAACTGGTGCTGGGTGTGATATGCGGTGAGCAGACTATCGAATTTGCGTGCCTGCGCCTGCGCTGCGGAGCTGATACCAATAGCTAAGCCTACGGCCAGCAGGTGTTTTGTAAATATGGAATACATGATAGTCTGAAAATGGTGACAAGGTAGGGAATAAATGTAGCTATGGTGAGGGGGGTAGCAGTAATGAATAAATAGCCTAAGATTAATGAGTGGTTAAGGTGTAGTTTGACATTAGTTCTGTAACAAGGTTTTGAAAAATTATATGCTAAATAATTTGAAATGTGGAATTAAATGCTTAATCTTGATTAGCAAATGTTGGTAAGGTATTTTGTATAATATTTACATGAATGCAGTATCTTTTTGATGCAAGTGTATACAAGATACATAGAATGGGGTAGCGATGATATGCTATAATTGTTTAACTATGGTTGCTTATGAAATTTATACTGTCAATTTTATTGCTACTCGTATTTATAAATATCTCTCATGCCCAGACAATAACAACAGTAGCGGGGACAGGAGTGGCGGGCTATAGTGGTGATGGTGGGTCTGCAATATTGGCGATGGTAGATAGGCCGAGTTTGGGTTATACGGATAGTGTAGGTAACTATTACTTCTATGACATTATGAATAAACGGCTGCGTAAGGTGGATATATATGGAGATATAAGCACGGTGGCGGGAGATGGGACAGAGGTATTTGGTTATCCCGGAGATGGACATGCAGCAACATCAATTTCCATAGGGGGATTACCTTATGTGTCGAAGGATGGGGTTATTTATATATTGGGAAACACTGCGGGAGATCACCGGGTGAAGCGTGTGGATGCGGCAGGCAATGTGCAAACGATAGCAGGCACTGGGACGGCAGGCTATGCAGGTGATGGTGGGCCGGCAACTGCAGCCTTAGTGGCCAACCGAGGCGAAGTGGCTACAAAAGACAAATACGGACACTTATATGTGTCTAATAGTAATCCGATGGTGCCTTCTGGTAGTGCCATCATTAGAAAAATAGATACCAGTGGCATTATCTCCTCAATAGCAGGTGTGGGAGCGGCAGGGCATGATGGCGATGGTGGGCCTGCAAGTGCTGCGGGAATAACGCTAACTGCATTGACAGTAGACCAGACGGGTGTTTTTTATGTTTCGGATGGTAGTTGCATCAGGAAAATAGATACTACTGGCATCATTAGCTTGATAGCTGGTGAACATGCAGCAATAACATATTATGGAGATGGGGTACCAGCATCGGCTGCTCGTTTTTATGGAATAACCCACCTAACTGTAGATGATGTAGGTAATTTATTTGTGTCTGATTTTAGTAATTCATGTGTCAGGCGAATAGATAGGTATGGAATTATAAGGACAGTGGCTGGCAGGCCTACAGAAATAGGCTATAGTGGAGATGGCGGTGCTGCAACGGCTTGTAGATTTACAGGTTCTTCCTCAGTGGCATTGTTGCCAGATGGGTCGTATTATGTAACAGATTTAGGTAACCACCGAGTGCGAAAGGTGAGCAGTGGGAACCAGATACCGTACTTTAGTGGCGGTGAGCTGCAAAGGGTGGTGACATGCCATGACTCTACCACAGATATAAGTGCCCAGCTATCAGTAACGGATATAAATGTGGGCCAAACGCTGATATGGCTGGTGACGAAGCCGCCAATGCATGGCAGCATAAGCATGCTGGATACGGGAGTGACGACAGGGGGAGTGGCTAGCCACCCAACGGTGGTACATTATACTCCACACCCGGGCTATATAGGTAATGATACGGTGGTGGTGCGTGTAGATGATGATATATCTGTAGG
>CALRKH020000052.1:0-22951 GCA_943367855.1 Asaia bogorensis
ACTAATTTCTATCCTTTCCATTTCATATCAGCTAGCTATTAAGCAAATATAAGAATAGCTTAGCCAATTTGATATTGTACACTCCACTACTGTTCGCCTTTGCTTTAGCAGTTCAGAGCAACAGCTTTAATATTTTTAGGTGTAGCTGAATAATCCCGTTTTAAATAAAAGCAGTTTATACTAATGTAAATCACAAGTGGATCCGAATATTAACCCCCTTTCCTAATAAGTATTTGTTTATTTCTTTAATCGCTTTTTTTCTAGCAGTTTCAGAGGGTAATAGATGACAATTTTGCTTATTAGGATTGTTTTTATAACTAGCAACTTCTTTTTCTTGTTCTTCGCACCACTTCATGAACCTATTAATGTATTCTTTTATAGTAGCCATGATTCGAAGTTATTTTATTGCCTTATAAAAATAGCATATTTGCGTCTCTATTCAATGTTAAGTCCATTTTATCTTCTTAGTTGCGGCCATTTTTCTGGTTTTTTCACAGAGCATCTATAAAAACAAGAAAGCCCCCATTCTCTATATCAAGAAATACAAATTCCATTCTATCCTAAGCCATAATCCTTAAACACTTCATACTGCTTTTAGAACAATTATACTAATCAACTTTTATCAGCTATTCATACAAAAAAATACCCATATCACACACCCTAAAGCTTCCACAAACTGTGCAACAACAAAAATCTTTCCCCAACACCTCCTGTTGTATAATAATAAAACGCATAAGCCTTACTCAGCCTACATTTTGTGCTTTTTACCGCACAAAAAATCACCTAAAAACTGTATAGTCCTAAACAGATAACTGTATTAAGCTCAACAGTTTACTGTACTAACTTACACACTTTACTGCACTATCCCCGAAACCCAATTTCAGCCAATAAATATATCATCTTACATTCGCACGTCACCATCTACCTATCATGCACCGCATTTAGTTCCGCTCACTAGCCCCACCAATTATACCTTTATATTTCAGCTGCTATTTACCCCCACACTACACCTCCCTTTCTACTATCAAATAATCAAAAGCAAACCCAATGCCTACCCAAACAAGCCCCACACTAAGCTCATATGGAAAAATAATGATGCGCAAAACCAATGCGCAAAAAGTGAGCAAAACCATACAAAATCCTCATCATAACTCATTCATTATCAATCACTTATCCCAAAATTGCACAAAAACAAAAGTGCGCAATAATCTTTTCCCTTCCTCCACATCACTACTATCTATCCACCAATATGATTTCCGTCAGCCAAACCCGCAAACCATATCAGAACTTTGCACCCACCACCAACACTCACTACATGCACCCAACCAAAACCACACTTCCAGTCACAGGCATGAGCTGCGCCTCATGTGCACTAAGCGTAGAGAAGGCACTGCGGACACACAAAGGCATCTTACTCGCCTCTGTCAACTATGCCGCTGCCAATGCCACTATACAGTACAACGAGGAGTTAGTTTCGCTCCCTCAGTTACGCAGCATCGTTCGCGCCGCTGGCTACGATTTGCATATTCCAGGCTCCGCTCAGTCCTCAGCATCAGCAGCCCAGCAGCACTATCGCCAATTATTCATTCAGGCCATAATCGCACTCATATTTTCAGCACCGCTCATGGTGGTAGGTATGTTTTTTATGAGCATGCCCTATGCCAACTATATTATGTGGGCACTAGCTACACCAGTTGTTGCATATCCCGGTTGGCGCTTTTATAAGGGGGCCATCCGTCAGCTGCAGCACCGCACCGCCAATATGGACACCCTCGTCGCACTAAGCACAGGCGTAGCCTATATCTTTAGTGTCCTTATCACACTCATGCCGCATAGCCGTTTGGCGCACGTCCTCCACGGTCATGTTTATTTCGAGGCCGCAGCCGTTGTCATAGCATTTGTCCTCCTTGGCAAGGTTCTCGAGGAGCGCGCCAAGCACAATACCTCAGGTGCTATACGTCGTCTTGCTGGCTTACAGCCCACCTCAGTCCTCACCCTCCACCCAGATGGCACTCGTCAGGAGGTCCCTATTAGCGATGTTCAGGTTGGTCACATCCTCATTGCCCGCCCTGGCGAGCGCCTCGCTGTCGATGGTATCATTACTGATGGCGCTTCCTTTGTCGATGAAAGCATGATAACTGGTGAGCCCATAGCAATCGAAAAAAGCATAGGGGCCAAGGTGTTCGCCGGCACTATCAATCAAAAGGGTAGTCTCTCCTACAAAGCACTTCAAGTGGGGCAAGACACATTTCTGGCACACATCATTCGTTTGGTGCAAGAGGCGCAGGGTAGCAAGGCTCCCGTTCAGGCACTGGTAGATAGGGTGGCAGCCGTATTTGTTCCGGTAGTTCTTGGCATAGCCGTTCTTAGTTTATTACTTTGGGCATTCTTGGGTGGGCAAGATGGCTTGGCACATGGCTTCTCAGCTTTTGTTACAGTGCTGGTAATAGCATGCCCATGTGCACTCGGCCTCGCTACTCCCACAGCACTTATTGCAGGCATAGGTCGTGGGGCAGAGATGGGCCTTCTTATCAAAGATGCTCAAAATCTGGAGCGCGCTCACAAGCTCGGCGCCATAGCCCTCGACAAAACAGGTACTATCACTGAGGGTAGGCCAGTAGTAGCCCACCTCTCTTGGGCCCCCGAAACAGATGTTGCTCATTTGGCTAATGTACTGTTAAGTTTAGAGCAGCAGTCAGAGCATCCATTGGCTGGCGCACTTGTGCAGCACCTCAAAGCCAGTGGCGCAGTCACAGTTCCTATCACTATGTTCAGTGCCATAGCT
Organism: Asaia bogorensis; assembly: GCA_943367855.1. Classification (GTDB taxonomy): domain Bacteria; phylum Bacteroidota; class Bacteroidia; order Chitinophagales; family Chitinophagaceae; genus Nemorincola. The sequence continues at coordinate 2,786 of CALRKH020000052.1, forward strand.
GGCGGAGGAGTCACTGGCTTTCAGGGCAACACCATTTATTTCGCAGGTAGCTACAAGCTCTTGCAGTCTATGAACATTACTATACCTCAGGCACTCCAGCTTCAGGCCGATGAGTTTACTGCCGCTGCTCATACCGTCATCTGGTTGTCCAATCATGCTCAGGCTCTTGGCATAGCTGCCCTTACAGATCAAGTCAAGCCTACCTCTGCCACTGCTATAGCTCGTTTACAGGCTATGGGCATAGAGGTGCACATGCTCACCGGCGATAACCCCCAAACTGCCACTCACATTGCCAAAGCTGCTGGCATTAGGCATGTATCAGCTGCTATGTCCCCTACCGATAAGGCTGCCTACATCTCATCCTTACAACAGCGTGGTTTACTCACTGCTATGGTCGGAGATGGTATCAATGATGGTCAGGCACTCGCTCAGGCCGATGTGAGTATAGCTATGGGTCGTGGTACTGACATTGCTAAAGAAGTAGCGGGCATCACCATCATCTCCGGCGATCTCAATCATATTCCAGCTGCTATCAGTCTTTCTTCACATACCATGAGGGTCATCCGTCAAAACTTATTTTGGGCATTTATTTACAATGTCATTGGCATCCCTATAGCAGCAGGCATACTCATCCCTATCAACGGTTTTATGCTTAGCCCCATGCTGGCTGGCGCTGCCATGGCACTTAGTTCAGTTTCAGTGGTTACCAACAGTCTTCGGCTTCGTTGGCAAAAGCTATAAGATGGTACTACAATTACTCCGTTGTGGGTAGTATATTTGCTTCCAAACCCCGATATGATAGTTTACGGTGCCAGCGGACATGGCAAGGTGATAATAGAAATACTCGAAAGTATGGGTGTTCCCCACATCGAGGTCTGGGACGATGCCGATCGTCCTTCTATTTGGCAGTACGAGGTTTATAAGCCTTTTACTACAGCTCGCATTGGCGAGGCTATTATTGCCATCGGTGTCAATTCCACCCGTCAGCGTGTCGCAGCCCAGCTTCAGGATAGGCTTACTTTTGGTAAAGCTATCCATGCTGCAGCTAGAGTATCTGCTAGAGCTAGTATTGGTTACGGCACAGTGGTTATGGCAGGTGCCACTATCAATCCAGATGTTGTCGTTGGCAATCATTGTATTATCAATACCAGCGCATCTATTGATCACGATTGTCTTATCGGCAATTTTGCTCACATATCACCTAATGCATCACTAAGTGGAGATGTTCATATTGGCGAGGGTACACATTTTGGAGTTGGGGCTTGTGCCATTCAGGGTGTACGAATTGGTCGTTGGTGCACAATAGGTGCTGGTGCTGTTATCATAAGAGATGTTCCAGATTATGCTACAGTTGTAGGTAATCCTGGACGAATCATTAAAATTAAGAATCATTAACCATGAATAGTAAAATTTGGCTTTCTTCTCCCCACATGGGCGGCACCGAGCAAGACTTTGTTAGAGAGGCTTTCGCTACCAATTGGATTGCACCGCTCGGCCCAAATGTTAATGGCTTTGAGCAAGATTTGGAGTTGTTTTTAGGGGAGGGTAGTCATGTTGCTGCGCTTAGCTCTGGTACTGCAGGCTTGCATTTAGGTTTAGTACTCTTAGGGGTTCAACCAGGCGATGAGGTTATTTGTCAGAGCATGACTTTTTCAGCTAGTGCCAATCCTATTACTTATGTGGGTGCCACGCCAGTTTTCGTAGATAGCGAGTCGGAAACCTGGAATATGTGCCCCGACAACTTGGAAGAAGCTATCCGACATAGAATTCAGTTGGGCAAAAAGCCCAAAGCTATTATACCCGTTCACCTTTATGGAATGCCAGCTCACATGCACCGCATCACAGAGTTAGCTCATCAATATCAAATACCAATTCTAGAAGATGCTGCCGAGGCATTAGGTTCATCTATCAATGGTAGACGTTGTGGCACTTGGGGCGATATCTCAATTTTATCATTCAATGGTAATAAAATCATTACCACATCAGGCGGTGGTGCGCTAGTCTCAGCTAGTGACGCTATTGTAAAGGATGCTCGTTTCTTGGCTACTCAGGCCCGAGACGAAGCTCCTCACTATCAGCATTCTCGTATCGGTTACAACTATCGTATGAGCAATTTGTGTGCAGGTGTTGGCCGTGGGCAAATGCAGGTATTGGCAGATAGGGTAGAAAGGCGCCGCAGTGTTTATAATACATACTTTGCTCATTTAAATAATAAACCTGGCATATCATTTGTAGCTGAGCCTAGTGGTTATTTTAGTAATCGTTGGTTAAGTACAATTTTAATAGATCCTAACATTGCAGGTGTTAGTAGAGAGGATCTTAGGTTAGCTTTAGAAAAAGAAAATATAGAGTCCCGTCCTTTGTGGAAACCTATGCACCTTCAACCTGTATTTAGTCAATACCCATACTACGGTTCCGGAATATCTGATAAGCTATTTGCTAATGGTTTATGTTTACCCTCTGGTTCTAATCTTTCTAATAATGATCTGGAAAGAATCTTGTCAGTTATCGATACAGTTATAAAGGCTTAGTGTTAGATATAGAAAAATGAGCCAGACAGAAGTTAAGCAAGAGCGATTTCATTATATAGATGGTTTTAGGGCTATTGCATCAGTTCTAATAGTATTGCATCATTCCGTATCGTCCAATATTTACAAAGTATTTCATAAATTCGGATTAGATGAAATTGGTATATTCATTTGGAATCTTACAGGTTCTGGTGTCAATTTTTTCTTTGTAATAAGTGGTTTGGTTTTGTTGAGACCATACCTGCGTGGGGAACGCACTTTAAATGCTGGTATGTATTTTAAGAAACGTTTCATGCGAATTTATCCTACATATGCTGCTGCTGTTGTTTTTGGTTCAGCAGTCATATGGTACATCAATACTTTTCCTACTTGGTACAACGAAAAAGGAATTCATGTTTCATTTACACTAGAAACCACTTTACGTCAGTTATTGATGTTCAATTTAGATGGTGTTTTTTACAATCTAGCTTGGTGGAGTGTAGGGGTTGAGGCTTTGTTTTATATGTTGGTTCCAATAATAATATTTACTTTCCCTTCGCGACATAAGCTTTCTAATAATAATGTTATTGTGCTTATTGCATTATCAATAGTTGGCTCTATTGGTTTGCAGTTCTTTAGTGATAGATACTTGCCATCATTTTATTCTTTTACTAAAATACTACTTAATACTGGCCGCATTGTTGATTATCCAGTTTGTTTTCTTATGGGTGTTTTGCTTGCTGCCAGAGATTTTACTGTACGCCAAGCATATTATTTCATACTAGCTGGTGCAATAATGTTTTCTTTTCAGTATATATATCAGCCAATGATGCATGTGGGATATGGTTTGTTTTATGCAGGCATTATAATCATCACTTTTTCTCGTCAGTCTTGGCAGCAATTTATGTCAAAGCCTATATTTTTATGGGTAGGCGAGCGTTCGTATTCGCTATTCCTAGTTCATCTTTCAGTCTTTTATCTGATTAATAATCTAGCTGCACATTTTACTACATCGCGAGGAGCACTATATGGTTTAATTACTAGAGGTTTTGGCATACCCCTAGCATTTTTAGTTTCCATGATATTATTCCAGGTAGTAGAATGTAGGTTTGCAAGAGGCTTAATAACTGATAAAATGATATGGCCCTGGCAAAAATCTAAATTAAAGATAGAATAAAATTTCTTATATGATAAATCAATGGGTGGATGCAGTAGAAGCTGCATATGCTAATAGAGAGTTGTTGAAAGATAATAAATATTCAAATGCAATTAGGGAAGTTATAGAAGAGATAGATAAAGGTAGACTTAGGGTTGCCGCTCCATCTGTAGATGGTTGGGTAGTAAACGAGTGGGTGAAGAAAGCAATTCTTTTATATTTTGGTATTCAGCAAATGAAAACTTGGGAGCTGCCACCTTTTGAGTTTTATGATAAAATGGAACTTAAGACAAATTATGCTTCACTTGGTGTTCGTGCGGTGCCTCATGCAGTAGCTAGATATGGAGCATATATTGCACCAAATGTAGTCTTAATGCCCTCATACGTGAATATAGGAGCGTTTGTTGATGAAGGTACTATGGTAGATACATGGGCTACTGTTGGCTCTTGTGCACAAATAGGTAAAGGAGTTCATCTGAGTGGAGGTGTTGGAATAGGTGGTGTTTTAGAGCCATTGCAAGCAACCCCAGTAATTATTGAAGACGGCTGTTTTATAGGTTCTCGATGTATTGTAGTTGAAGGGGTTGTGGTAGAGAAAGAGGCTGTGTTAGGTGCTAATGTAGTGCTTACACAGTCTACAAAAATTATAGATGTAAGTGGCTCTGAACCTGTAGAATACAAAGGTAGAGTGCCAGCTCGTAGTGTGGTTGTTCCTGGTAGTTATCCGAAAAAATTTCCTGCAGGTGAATACCATGTCAATTGTGCACTTATTATAGGTACTCGCAAACCAAGTACAGATCTTAAAACTAGCCTTAATGATGCATTGAGAGAATTCAATGTGTCAGTATAGATTGTAGAATATATAAATTGACAAACGTGCTTACGGAAAGCTATTGTGGTGGAGATTTACTGCATTATCCAAATTTTATAATGTCAGACAGCGCAGATATTTATTACAAACAGCTACAAAGTGAGATTCAGTGGAGTCAAAGTAAAGTTAGAATTTTCGGTAAAGAACATTTTGTGCCTCGACTAACTGCTTGGTACGGTGATGCTGGTTGTAGTTATAAATATTCTGGTGTGACTAATGAGCCTATTTCATGGATAGCGCCATTACTATCACTAAAAGAGAAAATTACGGATATATTAGCGCTAGTAAATTTTAATAGTGTATTACTAAACTTCTATCGAGATGGTAATGATAAAATGGGTTGGCATGCAGATAATGAGATAGAACTTGGTGTTAATCCTGTAATTGCATCCATAAGTTTTGGTGTGCCCCGTTACTTTGATTTAAAGCATAGAGATAATATCTTTCCCAGAGTTCGATTAGAACTCAAACACGGTTCATTACTTATAATGCAGGGGCAATTACAAAATAATTGGCTACATCAGGTTCCTGCACAGAAGCGAATTACTGAGCCTCGGATAAATCTGACTTTTAGGCAAATTATTAAGTAATAATATGGTATTAAGAAACTGTTTTACTGATATAACCCTATAACTATTACATTTGCCCAAAATTTTTTCACAACTATGTCTTTGGTTATTGTAGGTACAATGGCGTTTGATGCGCTAGAAACACCATTCGGAAAGGTAGACCGTATAATAGGCGGTTCAGGAACTTATGCAGCTATAGCGGCATCTAATTTTGTAAATCCTATTAAGCAGGTATCTATAGTAGGTGGAGATTTTCCTGATGAGGAAATTACATTTTTGAAATCTCGTGGTGTTGAGATGGAGGGAGTTGAAGTGGTTAAAGAAGAGAAAAGTTTTTTTTGGAGTGGAAAGTATCATTTAGATATGAATACACGAGATACTATGGCCACAGAACTCAATGTTCTTGCTCGTTTCGACCCTAAACTCCCAGAAAGTTATAATGATTGTTCATTTATAATGTTAGGAAATTTAATGCCTTCAGTCCAAATTCGTGTTATGGAGCAGCTGAAGAGCAGACCTAAACTGGTAATTATGGATACCATGAATTTCTGGATGGACACTGCTATGCCAGAGCTCGTTAAAGTTTTAGGCATGGTCGATTTATTACTTGTAAACGATGGTGAAGCAAGACAGTTGAGTGGAGAATATAGCTTAGTAAAAGCTGCACGCAAAATACAAGCTATGGGCCCTAAATATGTTATTATTAAGAAAGGGGAGCATGGTGCATTGTTATTCTATAATGATAGAATATTTGCAGCTCCAGCATTACCGCTTGATGAGGTTTTTGATCCTACTGGTGCTGGCGACACATTTGCAGGAGGATTTTTGGGATACCTAGCTAGAATTAATGATACTTCATTCGAAGCTATGAAAGCTGCCATAATAGTTGGTTCGGCGATGGCTTCATTTTGTGTAGAAAAATTTGGACCAGAGCGTTTAAAGGAAGTAACCTCTACTGAAATATCAGAAAGAGTTAATGAGTTTATTGCACTTTCTGATTTCAAGGTGTCAAACTAGAATTTATTAATCAATTACTGTTCTATTCCCACTTAGCTTATGGGGAATAGAACAGTAAATGTTGAACCTAGCCCTACAGTACTAGATACTTCAACTCTTGCATTGTGTACTCTAAGTATATTTAATGTAAAAGATAAACCTAAGCCGGCACCATTTAATTTTCTACTGTAAAATGGGTCGAAAATTCTTCCCATTTGTTCATCACTGATGCCACAGCCATTGTCTGTGATAGTTAGAATTGCGTATTCTTTAGTTCTGTCCATTCCAATTGTGAGTATTCCTTTACTTTCTTCCATAGCTTCAATGGCGTTTATTACAATATTTAGCAATGCCAGTTTTAGGTTTTCTCTGTCTGCTTTAATACGTATTGCTATATCAACAGAAGGATAACGAATTTCGGTTTTAATTTTCTTTAGTGTTAACCTATCAGCGGCGGCATACATTACATCATCCATAATTTCTTGCATTAGCTGTGGTAAGTGTGCATTGTCATTAGGATTTGATGAGTTCAGTAATTCTTTCAATAAGCTGTCGATTCTAAGGCTGTTTCGGTTAATAATATCTAAGTATTGAAATCCATCTTCAGATAGGGCCTCTGATTTTAGTTGCATTGCAGACATACTAATGTTATTTAGAGGATTACGAATTTCATGAGCTAAAGTTCGAACTAGTCTGCCTGTAGCTGCTAGTTTCTCATTTAAAAGCGCTTCCTTTTCTGCTTTTTTTAGGTTAGTAATATCGTGAATAATACCTTGTACGTATTCGTCTGGTTGGCCTAATTTTTCTACGGACATTGTAAGTAAGCAATATAACCTTATACCCGTGGCGCTGTATAATTGTATTTCTTGATCTTTAACACCACCATTAGCCAGTAATTTACTCAGTATTACATCTTTGTTATTATCTGATAGGAGTGTTCCATTTAGAGTCTTGCCATAGTATTCAGTTTTTGGAGATCCAAGTAATATTGTAGCAATATCATTAATGTCTGTAATTTCCAAATGACTATTTGTAACGAATACTATGTCTTTGGAGTTTTCGAATATTGCTCTGTATTTATGTTCACTTTTTTTTAAAGCTCGCATGGTCTCTGCTCTATCTAAAGCATACCTGATACATCGCTCAGTTTTTTCTATATTTAATTCGGATTTTATGAGGTAGTCAATTGCTCCTAATTTCATAGCCTGTCTATCAACCTCATAATTACCTTTTCCAGTTAGCAATACTATAGGAGACTCTACGCCCATTTCATTGGCTTCTATTAATAAATCTACTCCGGATCTGGCACCTAATCTATAATCAATGAAATATAAATCATGATTATTAGCTGCTAAATTGGTTACTCCACTCTTATAATTCTTAGCCCAGCTGATTTGAAATTTATTATCAGGAATAGATCTAATGAATTCTGAAATGATTATAAAATCGTCTTCGTCATCGTCTATTATGAGAATTTTTGCTTCTAGAAACCGCTCAATCATTTTAGGCTATATTTTGTTACGAATATAACAATAATTTTTGCCTTTGGTTGGTAAGATGTCACTAATAGTTTAGATAGAAATCAGACATTAAGTTTTTGAACTCTAGTGTAGGGGTGTTATCTGTTTGTAGTATGGTTAAAGATTCATTATTAACTAAATGACCTCTTTTTTTGGTCAAAATACATATTGTGCGCTTATATTCTGTGTTTTGTTTGTGTTGTATCTGCAGTTTTTGATAGATGGAAAACCCGGAATTTATAATGGATGTATTTAATTTTTCAAATTCTTTTGTAGGTAATAATAATGAAAACATTCCGTCTTCTGATAAATATTCGTATGAAAAATTTAGTAACTGTTGTAAGCTAAATGATATTGTATGTCTTGCATTGTTTTTCGCAATGTTTGGCCCCAACAGATTATTTGTGAAAAAAGGTGGGTTACATATTATTAAGTCGTAGACTTTATCTGATTTGAATTCGAGAATGTTACAATTATGTACGCTTATTCTATTACTAAAAGTGGATTGATTAAAATTTACTTTTGCTTGTTCAGCTGCGTTTGTATCAATTTCAACAGCATCAATTAAGGCGTGTTCATTTCTTTGTGCTAGCATTAAAGATAGTAGTCCTGTTCCTGTCCCTATATCGAGAATGTTACAGTTATTAATTGGAGTTTGAGTCCAAGCGCCTTGAATACATGCGTCAGTAGTTACCTTCATTGCACAGTTATCCTGAGCAACTTTGAACTTTTTGAATTGAAACCAAGCATTACTCATTACCAAGTTGCTCTTGCGCTGGGAGTAATAGTAAGATTCGCAAAATCACCTTTTAGGTATTTATGGTATGCTGTTATTCCAATCATAGCTGCATTGTCTGTGCAGTATTCAAATTTTGGGATATAATATTGCCAGTTTAGTTTTTGTCCTGCCATTTCAATAGCCAATCTTAGTCCACTATTGGCAGATACTCCTCCAGCTATACCAATTTGTTTGATATTCATATTTTGGGCAGCTTTCTCCAGTTTGGTCATTAGCATCTTTATAATTGTATATTGAACAGATGCACAAATATCATTTAGGTTTTCAGAAATGAAATTTGGGTTAGTTTTTAATTGTGCTTGAAGAAAATATAAGACCGATGTTTTTATACCACTGAAGCTAAAATCGTAGTCTTTCATTTCTTTGTTTGGAAATTTAAACTTGTGACAGTCACCTTCTTTAGCTAATTTGTCTATTAATGGTCCTCCTGGGTAGGGTAAGCCTAGCATTTTAGCAATCTTGTCGAAAGCTTCACCTGCTGCATCATCTAGTGTAGTGCCAATAACTGTCATGTCTAGATAGTCATTGCATAAGACTATTTGTGTGTGACCACCAGAAACAGTGAGGCATAAAAATGGGAATAATGGTTTTTCTTCTATGAAATGCGCTAAAACATGCGCTTGCATATGATGTACAGAAATTAGTGGTTTACCTATTGCATGTGCAAACGATTTAGCGAAACTACTACCAACTAATAATGAGCCAATGAGCCCCGGAGATTGCGTGAATCCCACAGCTGTGATAACTTCTTTTGATATGCCAGCATCAACAATAGCAGCGTCAACTACTGGAACTATACTTTCTATATGTGCTCTTGATGCCATTTCTGGCACCACACCTCCATAACGTTCATGTACTTTTTGTGTAGCAATATGGTTTGATAAAACTATGCCATCTTTGATTATTGCAGCGCTTGTTTCGTCGCAAGATGACTCAATTGCAAGAATTGTAATGTTTTTCATCATTTGTTGGGTGCGAAGTTATGTGCCAACAATGATATTTTTCTTTGTTTTACTAATGTTATTTTCATTGGGCCTTAAAATTAGTCTTAAGGTTGTATCATTAGTAAAGTAGCTAATCATCCAGTTTATAAAGATGAAAAATTTGTTTCTTACACTTAAGATGAGCATTAGGTGTAAGAACATCCATGTGTACCAAGCAATTCTTCCTTGAAAACTAAAGTTTGGTAGATCTACTACTGCCTTATGTTTGCCAACTGTAGCCATACTGCCTGGTGATTTATAGATAAAAGGAGTGAATGGTTTGTCTTTTAAGCTTAAAGAAAGGTTATTGGCTAGATTTTTAGCTTGGCTTATTGCAACATTTGCTACTTGTGGGTGGCCAGTGGGGAAGTTGTCGTTTTCCATGTATGCGATATCTCCTATGGCATAAACGTTTTTTTGTCCTATTAATCGATTGGTATTGTCAACTTTAATTCTGTTGCCTTTTGTGATTAAATCAATAGGTATTCCATTAGGAATGTTACCTTTAATACCTGCACCCCAAATCAAAGTTTGGGTTTCTATAACTCTACCATCTTTAAGTATCAACTGGTAACCATTATAATCTTCTGCTATTGCATTTGTCCAAACTTGTACACCAAGTTCTTCTAAATATTTCTTAGACATATTTCTACTTCCGTTACTCATAGCCTGAAGAGTGTTTGGGGCACCTTCTACTAAAATAATACTCATTGAAGAGAAATCCATATCAGGATAATCTTTGGGTAAGATATTCATTTTCATTTCGGCCATTGCACCTGCAAGTTCAACCCCAGTAGGGCCTCCTCCTGCAACCACTATATTCATTATGCCAGGTAGTTCTTCTTTGCTTGCATTAAGGGCATCCTCAAAATTTTGCAGTATCTTATTCCTTAGTTCTATCGCTTCAATGGTTGATTTCATTGGATAGGCATATTTTTCAAAATTGGTGTTGCCAAAATAATTGGTACTACAGCCTGTAGCAATGGCCAAATAATCGTATGTATATGCTATTTCATCAGAATAAACTATTTGATTGTTAGTATCTACATTAGTTATTGGGCCTATTCTAATGTGTATGTTTTTTGATTTCTGAAATATCTTCCTTAATGGAAAAGAAATTGCACTAGGTTCGAGCCTAGCAGTAGCTACTTGATAAAATAGTGGTTGAAATTGATGGAAATTGTATCTATCTATGAGTGTGATATCGAAGTTTTTGTTTTTGCTCATTCTCCGAGCAAGTTGCAGGCCAGCAAAACCTGCACCTAAAATAACCAGTCGCTTTTTCATAGACTGCCATTTTTAATTGTAAAAGATTTAGCAAAGCTAGTACTGCAAATTGACAATTAATTTCTTGCTCAGCCAATTAAATGTGAAAAGGCTCACTTTGGTGAGCCTTTTCACATTTGTTGTATGATATTCTAATGTGCTCTTCCTTGAGCAGGAGTTACTTTATTCATATCGTCATCTGGTGTGGTCCATGCCATTCTATTGAAATAGATGCGCACACCTAGTGTTAAACCGTAATTATGACTTTTTACAGTTTGTACCTCATTTAGCATCGAGTTGTAGTTTGCCGCTACGTTTACACCAGCTCCATTTTCGATAACTCTATCAGTGAGCCTTAGTGCATTGTTGTTAGAGGTATTTGTGAATGTTTGATAAGTGTAATAAGCACCAGCACGTACACAAATGTTTCTTACAATCATATAGTTTATTGCAACTTCGCCAGTATAACCTAGAGATCCTGATTTATATTTTACGGTGCCCTCTTTTTTGTCAGCTGGAAGATTTAGACCTACACTTTTACCAATACTGTCTTGAAATGCAAAATACTTTCTAACATCTCCTCCTGGGTTGTCTTTGTAGAACTCTTCTTTTGTGACTAATAATGATGTATTACTTGGTATTGGCGACGCATCATATAATGGTACAGTGCCTTCAAAGGCATATATGCCTTCATAATTAAATTGAGCATCTGAATTGTATGTATTCTTTACATTTATGTTATACAAAATACCCGCATCTACAGTAAGTGCTAGCTTTTCATTAAAGTCCTTCTTATATCTAAGTAATAATGGTATGTTGATACTTGTTGCTGTAACAGCTTCATTGATGCGACGTGAGGTTGAGATAACTTGCCTAAATGTGCTGTACGTAGCATCGGAAGAGCGGAACTCCACATGGAATGTATCAAGAGATAAATCACCTGTCATTCTATACATTGTGAAACCCAAACCAACACCTAGAGTTCTTTTGGGATTAAAATAATAGCCAAGACGGAAATCCAATCCCATTGATTGACCACTTTTAAACTTTATGTCGCCTTGTTTAGCATTAAGCGCATCGGTGTAATTCAAGGAGAAAGGGATAGCAGTGTAATTTTGGCTAAGCATTCCTCCATTTACTTGTAGATCGGCAGAGAGGCTACGTGTATATTCGCTTCTTACTTGACCATAGGAATTGGTATTTCCCACTAATCCAGCAATTGCCAATAAACATAAAATTCGCTTACCCATGTGTGTTATGATTTAAATGATGTTGAAGTATTCTTCTTTTTATTGTTCTCCTATATCCAAAATGATTATAAGCAACATATGTTAGACCACTATGCATAAATTGGCATGTGATAATGAAGCTGAATCACTGAATATGGCAACAAAATTAACAAAATAAATTAAGTTCCCAACTTGACGGTGAGGAAAAAACGAAAAAATAATGAGTGTATTTTTTGAAAATGCAGAGAATTGAACTAATTACTATCTTTAAAATTTGGTAGACGGTGTTTTTGTATCACAATTGTTGCCATGCCAATGTGCCGCCAGTCATGTTTATAACATTTGTGAACCCTAATTGTTCAAGCATTAGAGCTGCCTGCATACTTCTTGCTCCTGCCCGGCAATGTATTATAATTTCTTCATTCTTAATGTCCTCTAGTTCATCTATTTGTAGTGACATAATTTGACCAAGTGGTTTTAGTTTGCCACCTATATTGAATTCAGCGTATTCAGCAGGTTCTCTTACATCAATTAAATTTATCTTTTCGCCAGATTCTATTCTTTTTTTTAATTCTAAAGCGGTAATGTGTTTCATTTTGTTTGAGTTACAATTTAGTAAATTTGTTTGATCTGTAAATTTTGTTTTGAGAATGCATATGAACGATATATAATCCTGGTGTCAGGCTAGTAATATCTACTCTTTCATTATTTTTAGCTCTACCTTCTTTTACAAGTGCACCGTGGCTACTAGTTATTGAATATTGAGTGGTTTCATCTCCTTGAAATTCTAAAGTAATATAGTTATTGGCTGGATTTGGTTTGATTGACCATTTTTCAATATTTGTCACAACTTCTTGTACACTAGTCCCTGATATTTCTTGACCTAATAATGGACGCATCATAATTGCACCTCGAATTAGAGAAGGTTGCCAACTGCCTAGTACATTGTAATATGCATGATTTGATCCGACTCTATTAACATCTAATCCAAAATATAAACTATCACTTGCACCGGCGGCTGGCATCATTACTCCTGCAAAGAATATTCCGGCTGGCATAACTATTGGTTTATTAAACTTGTAAACCCAGAATTGATTTAGAGTGTCTGTATATCCTGGAATACAATATTCATGTGTATGTATTAGGCTGTCTTTTAATGAGCCATTCACTCCTGCCAAAGATGCATATATGTTTATGTCAAACATTTTAACGGTAGGAAATGGGATTTGTCTGCCAAAATATATGGCCATACCTCTTAAAGTGTCAGTTCTATTTAAGTGGAATTCAATTGCAATTTTTCCAGGTAAAGTTGGGTCTAAATCTAAATAATAACTTTTTTCCGCACTTCCATCATCATACGCCAAATAGTTGTCGAAAATTTGATCTCTGATTACAGTGTCATTGTCAGGCGGATCTGACGTAGAAATTGACTCTATAACATGAGTGTGTCTAAATGTTACTTTTGCATTATTCCCAACAGAAGATAATGGAATTAGAGTTGTGTATGCTGGAGTATTAACTGTAGTTATAACTGAAGGTGCCAAAGATGCAGGGGTGTATGATAATGTTTTTAGTACTGTGCTTGTATTAATAACAGTGCTAAAATATCCATGACTAACAGGTTGTGTTGCAACATAATTGTTTCTAAGGCCTACAGATAAATTTGCAACACGTTCAGCTGAAGGTATAGGTACAAATTGCCTATATGGCATTGATGTGTAATCGTTTAGCAAATAAGTAGGTGGTGTTGCAAAACCAATGTCATTTATGGAGGTGTCTGAGAAGCTTCTACTTTTGTCAATTTTTATATAATCCACATTCCAAACTGCATCTGCCCAATAAAGTGCACCTATATTGACAAATCTAAACTGAAACGAACTATCAAAGAATAATGAATCATTTATCGGTATTAAAACTTGCTTAAAAGGTTGTAGTGTACTTCCTTGTACAGACCATACTTTTACAAATCCTCCAAATCTAGTTTTCATGTAGAGCATTAGAGAGTCTTGTAATAGAGGATAAAAGCCATTCCCTTGTGGTTGGTAAATGAAGCTCATATATAAACTGTCGCCAGGGTTTACGACGTTTAAGCTAAGATTTATAGGTTGAGATGTCAAAGAGTCACAATACCTGAAAGCTATATTGCTAAATGAGTCATATGGAATTCCTCTATAATCTAATGCATCGAATGTTGCAACCCCGATACTAACTGGTTTGTTAGCAAAAGTGTTGTTGATGAATACTTGCTTTTCAATCCATTTACTGCTGTCTGGGGATGGGCCACTATAGTTGAAGTCTTCGAAGAACGGCAATTGAAGTGGCTCTGAGGCAGTCGTTTTTGATTTTAGTATATTATTGCTTTTTTGATGAAATATAGATGGATTACAAAATAGATGCCCCTCATATTCTTGGGCTAACGTGAAATTACTGAAAAATGTCAGTATTATCAGGAGCGTAATGCGAATTTGTGTAAGTAACGATTTCACTAATGTTGACCTTGTAAACAGCCTCAATAGATAACGATTGCTACTGATTGTTATTGTCAGGTAAGGGATTGTTTGTATAAATCTCATCAGGTTTTGGGTCTTGTTTTATTTGCAGATTGATGAAATCGTTCATTTTAATTCTGTTTTTTTCTCCCAACTCACTATATGCTCTAGGTGATTGATCAATAATAATAGCAGAAAATGTGTCTGATATATATGTGTTTTCACCCACATTGAATAGTGGTTGTAAGTTGTATTGATTAAGAATTATTATAGCTTCGTCTACAGAAAGGCCTGTTACAGATGGTACATCCCATTCAGTGTTCCCTAAACCATTACCTATTACTAAGTCTATTTTACTTCCTTGTGGAACTAAATCTCCACCTACTATTATTTTACCTTTGTAGCTAACTTCTAAAACAGCGCCAGTTGCAATATCTGCTCTATAAACTGTATCGCCTACTATCAATTTGTGGTTTTTCAATATCATCTCTGCACTCTTGTAAGACAGGTCTTTTATGTTAGGCAATGCAATTTTAGGAGGGGTTCGCATGTTCACTGTCAGAAATATGGTTCGTCCCTCTTTTACTAGAGAACCTGTATCTGGAACCTGTTTAATTATGGATAAAGGACGGAAGGTTGGATCAAATGTTGAATCAATTTCTACATCAAAACCAAGTTGTTGCATCATATTTATAGCGCTATCTATGGATTTCCCTCTTACATTAGGCATTGCAACTTCTTTGCCATGATGAGTAATGCAGCGTAATGATGCGAAAAATAGAATATAAAGCAACACGCATAGTGTAAACACTATTAACAAGTTGAATTTAAACGAAGTTTTTAATCTTTCTTTTACCTGCATTATTGCAGCAATATTAGTTAATGTTATTTTTTAAGCAATCTTCAAGCAACTCTCCATAAAAATTCTGGAGTGTTATTCCAGCTTCTTTTACTTGTTGAGGTACAATGCTATTTTCGCTTTGGCCAGGCATTGTATTTACTTCGAGGAAAAATAGCTTCCCTGAACTGGATTGTAATATAAAATCCATCCTTACCACACCTCTACAGTTTAATCTTCTATATATGTGTATGGCTTTGCTTTCTAATTGTTCTTTTAATTGGGGGGGGATGTTTGCAGGTGTTATTTCGTTAGTAACGCCAGGTGTATACTTTGCTTCATAATCAAAGAATTCATTTTTGCTAACTATCTCAGTTGCTGGTAATGCTTCTATTGTACCATTAGTTTTATAAACACCAATAGTAAGCTCTCTGCCCTCAATAAATTCTTCAATAAGCACTTGCTTATCTTCTTTAAATGCTTTTTCTATAGCTGGTAATAGTCCAGCTACGTCTTTAACTTTACTAACACCTAAGCTGCTGCCACTTTCGTTTGGTTTCACAAAAACCGGTAATGCTAATTGGTCTAATATTGCACCAACTGAATAATGTTCACCCTTTATCAAGTGCACGCTATTGGCTATATTAACTACGTTAAATGATTTAACAACATTGTTGCAGTAACTTTTATTGAATGTTAGTGCAGATACAATAGAGTTGCAGGTAGTATATGGTATGTTAAGCATGTCCAGGTAACCTTGAATTTTACCATCTTCACCTGGAGTGCCATGTATTGCTATGAAAACACAATCGAAAGTTACTTTTTGACCTTTTATGTTTAGGCTGAAATCATTTTTATCCACTTCAATTGCAGTATCTTCAATTGTACATGTCCAACTTTCTTTAGAAACAATAATCTTGTAAACCTCGAATTTTTCTCTGTCTAGGTTTTGTTCTATTGTTTCTGCAGTCTTGATTGATATCACATATTCACCAGAGTACCCTCCAGCAAGTAGAGCAATGTTTTTACGCATATGTATGTCAGTTGGTCATTTGCCAAGAATACCAAAGGTAAGTTTAAAACTGTTACATCACTAACACTATTGAATAGATACTAAACGATTTAATTGTGCTTAAAAGAAAAGGCTTACTGTTAAGTAAGCCCTTTGAATCAAAATATTCGTTTCTTTATCTTCCACCATTATTAATAAAATCGTTCAAAGCCCTTTTGTTTGAGTCAAAATCAAATACTGAAGCTACTTTATAATAGTTTTGAGGGTCTACTGTTCTGGAATAGGCAAATTTGGCAAAGTTTACTTTTGTATTCTCAAAAGAGAATAAGCGACAAAGTTCTATGACTTGAGCAGAGCTTACCCAATTTGAATTTAGTATAGTTTTAGCAGTAGACAATTTAGTGTCTTCAAAACTAGCACTGCTAATGCTTTGTTTAGCATCTGCTAGTGTTCTACTATCCATTGGCAGCGGTGCTTGTGCTATACCGCCTCTAGGCCCACTAGGAGGAATACCGCTAGATGTTTGGTTGAAATTTCTTCCATCGTTATATCTACCATTGTCATAATAGCCACCATTATAGTTATTGTCTGTAGTTACGGTTGTTGTTTCGGTAACCCATTGTCCTGTTATAGGATCTAAATAAGAAGTTTCAGAAACAGTGTTAATTTGTTGGGGACGTCCGTAATACATTACATATTCATCTCTTGGTCCACGATAATTTCTATCACATTCTGTCATTCTATGAAAACGTAACCTTGCTTGCCCCCGTCCTCCTCTGGATATACGCAAATACAGATTAGTTGCTTTTCCGTCAATTGGATCTGCAACATTAATTACACGTCTAATTGGGGGTGTCATGTTGTCAGTAAAAATAATTTGTACATCATTCTGAAACTTAGGCAAACCTTCAACTCTTACTTTAGATTGAGGTGCAAGGTTTTGTTTAATTCCATTCAATATTAAATAAAACGGTTCGCCATTTTCAGAAAATATGGAAAGTACGCTATTGTCGTACTGCATATTATCATACCTATATTGATATCCATTAAAGCTTCCCCGCTGTGCTAATGTCGGTGAAGTGATTGCTAAAGTAGAAATAGCTAATAAAGAAAATAGCTTTGTCATTGTGTCTGAATGATTTTAGTGTGCAAGATTAGTAAATATGTTTGATTCTTATGCAGTTACAAAATCAATTTACGTGCCAAATTGTTTTTTTAATAGAATACATGGTACAGACATAAACAAACGTCTTGTAAATAACTTTTTGGCAGTTTTTTTAAGAGGCTTAATACTATATAATTTCGGAACTTGCACAAAAATTAAGCATGTCTGTAGAAATGTCGAGAGAGAAAAGTTCTAGATTGTTCGAAAGAGCACAATTGTCAATACCAGGCGGTGTTAACTCCCCAGTACGCGCATTTAAAAGTGTTGGAGGTACACCCGTATTTATAAATAAAGCCGAAGGAGCGTATTTGCACGACGTAGACGGCAATAGATATATTGATTATATCAATTCTTGGGGGCCAATGATTTTAGGCCATGCATATAAACCCGTTGTTGATGCTATAAGAGATAGGGCTTATTTAAGCACATCATATGGTGCGCCTACGGAGCTAGAAATAGAAATGGCAGAGTTGATAGTGAAAATGGCTCCCAATGTGGATCTTATTAGAATGGTGAGTAGTGGCACTGAAGCATGTATGAGTGCTTTGCGCTTGGCACGTGGATACACAGGGCGCAACAAGTATATAAAATTCGAAGGTTGTTATCATGGCCATGCTGATGCTTTTTTAGTTAAGGCTGGTAGCGGTTTGGCTACTTTTAATATTCAAACAGTACCTGGAGTGACTGCTGGAGCTTCAATGGATACTTTAACTGCTCCATATAATGACTTGGAAATAGTGGAACAGTTAGTGAATGAGCATAAAAATGAAATTGCTGCAATAATTATTGAACCTGTAGCTGGTAACATGGGATGCATTGTGCCGAAACAAGGTTTTTTAGAAGGGTTACGCTCAATTTGTGATAAAGAGGGCATTGTGTTGATTTTTGATGAGGTGATGACGGGATTTAGACTCGCAAGGG
Organism: Asaia bogorensis; assembly: GCA_943367855.1. Classification (GTDB taxonomy): domain Bacteria; phylum Bacteroidota; class Bacteroidia; order Chitinophagales; family Chitinophagaceae; genus Nemorincola. The sequence goes on from CALRKH020000052.1 coordinate 21,107, forward strand.
GTGGGGCACAAGAGCGATTAGGTATTAATGCAGACTTAGTAACTTTTGGTAAGGTTATAGGAGGAGGCTTACCCGTTGGAGCATTTGGTGGTCGAAGAGATATAATGGAGTGTATTGCACCATTAGGTAATGTGTATCAGGCAGGTACATTAAGTGGTAATCCAATAGCAATGATAGCAGGATATACACTTTTGAAAACATTAAATGATAATCCTTCAATTTATGAAGAGCTCGATAGAAAAACCGAGTTGATACACATAGGGCTAGATGCAGTTTTATCTACAACTAATCATCAATACAATATTAATAGACTTGGTTCGATGATTAGTGTACATTTTAGTGAAAAATCAGTATCAAATTTTGCTGATGCTGCAAATGCTGATAATTTAAAGTTTAATAAATTTTTTCACAGTATGCTTGACCGTGGCGTGTATTTACCCCCTTCCGCTTTCGAAACATGGTTTGTAAGCAATGCTATTAGTGAGGAAGATATAAATAAAACTATTTCATCGGCTGCCGAAAGTATTGCTTTGCTATAATTAATAATGAGTATTGTAAAAAGATTATCAAAACAACTACTTCTTTCTTAAGCCATTATAATTACTACTTTTGTGCATAATCCGTAGGAACATGTCGCCTGTTATTAAATTCAATAAATATTCTTGTTTAGGTTTCGCTGCCTTATTTAGTTTGTTTACTTCTCGTTCTGCATTTGCACAAGTATCTATGTTCGACTGTGAAAAGCGAGGATCTGTATATGGTAGTATTGGGTTTAATAAGCCTACTTTCAGTCAATCTACTATTGACATAACTCAAGGTTCAGCAGGGAATGTTTCCAATTACAGTTTGATAAATGTAGAAGGAGATGACAATTATCCATTTGAACATAAGGCTGGTTTCCCTTACAATGTTAAGATTGGTTATTTGTTCGATTATTATCAACAATGGGGAATAGAGCTTAGCTATGAGCCTGTGAAGTATAATGTGACAGATGGGCAGAATGTGAAAATGAAAGGTACTTTTGATAATAGAAACATTGATACAAATTTTGTTTTTTCTAACGCTAATGGTTATAACTACAGATTAGATGGTTCAAATATGATAGCCATTAACTTAGTTAGAAGGCAGCAGCTCGTTATCAATAAGAAAAATACTTTCAGGTTAGATGTCTTAGGTAAAGCTGGTGGTGGTATCAATATGCCACATGTGCTTAATAGCTTAGATAAAAAAGGCGGTCATACTCACTCTGGCACTATAGGTGGATGGAATGCTGGTGGAGAAATTGCATTAAGAGCCACATTGATGAGATATGTTTATGTAGAGGGAGCATACAGATATGCTGTTTCTAAATACACTAATGTAAACGTATATAATGGTACTGCAACTCAGCAAATGTCTATTTCGCAGATAATGGCTAGTGTAGGTATAACATTGCCTACTACTAAACGTAATCCACTTTTTGCTAAACCAAAAGACCTCAAAAAACCATTGACAATAAAACCAATTTACTCTGAACCTTTGGATTTAGAACCAGAAGTGGTAGTTGAGGATATGGGAGACGCTCCAGAGGCAAAGCCTATTCGCAAAGCTGGTGTGCCCAAAGATATACCATCAGATGTACCAACGCCTTCTGATGTTCCATCGGATGTTCCTTCAGATGTGCCATCTGAAATTCCACCATTATCCTACTAATTATTAAAATAATATTCTTTGCAGCAACCGAGGTTATTCGCCTCGGTTGCTGTTTATATATCCAATATCTTCTATCAGGTTAGCGCCATCGGCGGCTGTTGTGGCTAGTTGGTCGCAACGGTTGTTCCAAGCATTGTTAGCATGCCCTTTGAC
>CALRKH020000053.1:0-22619 GCA_943367855.1 Asaia bogorensis
TGTTTCCTTAGTTTTGCGGCGCAATGGAAGTTTTAGAAAAAATTCTTGCCTCTTCTATCGAGCTGTTCGGACAGTATGGATTCAAGTCCATAACTATGGACGATATATCTCGCCGTGCAGGCATCTCTAAGAAGACGCTCTACCAGCACTTTGCCAACAAGCACGAGGTTGTTACAGAATCTGTAGTTTGGTACAATAACAACACTACTTGCACCTGCAAGTCTATGCTAGATGCTACCGATAACCCCCTGGAGGCTATGGTGCGTATCATAGCATATTTCGATGAGTTGTATCGTAGCATCAACCCAATGGCAATCTTCGAGTTACAACGCTATTTCCCAGAGGCTTACAAAACATTCAGAGAAAGTCTGTTAGAAAGAGATGTAGCACTTATCAGAGAAAATATCACTCAGGGTATGGAACTTGGCTACTACAGGCAAGGCATCAATGCCGATTTGTTGGCACGCTATCGTATAGAAACTATGCTTTTAGCCTTGCAGCCAAATCTTTTAGTCAATGATCGTAGCAGATTATTGAGTGTCACGGTAGAGATAAGCGATCACTTTATGTATGGTATACTCACACCATATGGTATACAGCAGTACCTCCAATTCAAAAAACAATATTTCAATCAACCTTCCACATCAGTAATATGAGAAAGTTTTACAACACGCTCGCATTATGCGGTTTAGTGCTTTCTGTTTCGGCTGTCAATGCCCAAACCCAGAAACCCGTCCGCCTATCACTCAATCAATGTATAGACTATGCATTAAAGAATAGCTATACCATGAAAAATGCTCACCTTAATACTTTGGTGCAGCAAGAAACAGTGAAGCAAACAGCAGCACTAGCAATGCCAAAGGTAACGGCTAAGGCAGACCTTGTCAACTTCAACGTGCCACAGTTTTCGTTCTTCGATGTTAGTACATTCGATCGTACGCAACCAGCAGGCACTATTGGTGGCCTACAGTTCACTATCCCATACACTGCTAGTGCCAGTGCCACAGCATCGCAAATATTGTTTGATGGTAGTGTTTTGGTAGCGCTTCAGGCCCGCAATGCTATAATGGAGCTTGCACGTAAAAACGAAAACCTCACTGCCGAAGAGATAAGATATGGCATTACCAAGGCCTACAACTCATTGGTAATAGCACGCAAGCAACAAGATATATTAGGTAGCTCATTGTCGCTGGCGCGCAATATGCAAGAAGACCTGATAAAGACTAAAGATGCAGGCTTTGCCGAAAAAATAGATGTAGACCGCTCTAGTGTGCAGATAAACAATTTGGCTGCTGATAGCATGAAGTTAGCTAATATGCTGGAGGTGGCTGAGCAGGCACTAAAATATCAGATGGGGCTAGACCTTAGTACAAAAATTTACTTAACCGACACAGCTATAGAAGAATCATCTACCAAGGCACTAGCACTGGTGGCAGCCCCTCAAAACTATGACAAAGTAGCGCTCTATGGCGTGCTCAAGTCTTCTTTGGAGCTAACCAAATACGACCTGAAAAGGCACAAACTAGCCGCACTACCTACAGTAGCAGGTTTCTGGTCTGGGGGTCTCAATTATGGTGCGGCCACCTTTGGTAAGATATGGGAGGTTGACAAATACAAGGGCTATTCTTCTTTAGGTTTATCTATCTCTGCCAACATCTTTGGCGGCTTCGAGCGTCAGCACAAGGTTCGCCAAGCTAAGCTAAGCATAGAGATTGCTGAGAATAATATCAAAAATCTGGAGCGCACACTCGATTTTCAGTCAGAGTCTGCAAGAAACAACTTAAAAAATGCGCTCCTTCAAGTACAGAGCCAAAAACGAAATCTCGACCTATCAAACACAGTTCTAGAACTGGCTCAGAAAAAATATAAAGCTGGTGTTGGCAGTAACCTGGAGGTTACCTCAGCACAAACAGATTTACTACTTGCGCAAAACAATTATTTCGCCGCATTGCTCGATGCTATTAATGCAGAAGCAGACCTGAAAAAATCTCTTGGGTTACTCAACTAATCATACTTAAAGCCAAACAAAAAACCATTTCAATAACTACTACATACATATACAATATGAAAAGCTTATTCTACTTACTCGTGCCTGCCATTATACTTTCTTCTTGCGGTGGCGATTCTAAAAATGCTACTGAAAATCTGGCAGCACTCAAAAAACAAAGAACTGAGATCGATGCTAAAATAAGAGAATTAGAAAGTAAAGATCCTAATGCCAACAAGGCCAAGGTGACACCAGTATCTGTTCTTTCTATAGAGCCTACCACTTTTAATGCATTCATAGATGTGCAGTCGCAAATCACTGGCGATGAGGTAGTAAATGCCGTTGCACGCAATCAAGGTGTCATTAGCAAGGTGTTTGTGCACGTAGGTCAGCATGTTAGTCAGGGCCAGGTTTTGGCCGTGCTAGATAATTCTGTGGCCGAGCAACAAGTAAAAGCTTTGGAACCGCAAATAGAGATGGCTAAAGCACTCTATGAAAAACAACAAAAACTTTGGGCTCAAAACATAGGTACTGAAGTACAGCTTATAACAGCAAAAAGTACCTACGAAGGATTGCTAAAGCAAAAAGCAGTGGCACAGGCAGGTAAAGACCTCAACAATATAGTAGCACCTATATCAGGTACGGTAGATGCCGTCAGCATGAAGGTAGGAGATGCTTCTATGTCGCCTTCAGCTAGTATCAGAATTGTAAATACTAACAAGCTAAAAGCAGAGGCCGCTCTTGGTGAAAATTATATTGGCAAGGTGAAACCTGGTGATCAAGCCTTTCTCATTTTCCCTGATGTAAACGATACTGTAAAAACTAAAGTTACATATGTAGCCCGTTCTGTAGACCCTATGTCTCGTGCTTTTGGTGTGCAAGTTGCATTGCCATCATCTGCTGGCATTAGCCCCAACATGTCTTGTATACTACGCATAGCCAACTATCAAAAACAAGACGCAATAGTTATACCAGTATCTATCATTCAAAAAACATCTCAGGGCGAAACAGTATTTGTAGCAGAGGGCAACAAATCAAAGTTAGTTACCATCACCACAGGTCGCTCTAGCAATGGTTTGGTAGAGGTACTCTCTGGTTTGCAAGCTGGCGATAAAGTGATAGTAGCAGGCTTCCAAGATTTGGATAATAACGAACCTGTAGCCATTCAGTAGTCGAGTATAGACACATCCTCCCTCAATTATTCGGTAACTGATATTTTTTCAAAGCCACAACTATTCTAACAATGAAAGATAAGTTTAAAGAATTCAAACTCTCCAGTTGGGCGGTAGACAACCGCACTGCTGTGTATATTATTACAGTCTTCATTACGCTCATTGGGCTTATGGCCTACATCAACTTGCCCAAAGAGCAGTTCCCGGAGATAAAGCTGCCACAAATTATTGTGCAAACGGTTTATCCTGGTACATCTCCAGAGAATATGGAGAACCTGGTAACTAAACCCATAGAAAAACAGGTAAAGAACCTGACAGGTGTCAAAAAAGTTACGTCCAACTCCTTTCAAGATTACTCAGTAATCATTGTAGAGTTCAATACGGATGTGAAAGTAGACAAAGCCAAACAGGATGTGAAAGACGGAGTGGATAAGGCTAAACAGGACTTACCTAAAAACTTACCTTTCCAACCAGAGGTTAAAGACATTGACCTTTCCGAAATTCCTATTCTAAATGTCAACGTTTCGGGCAACTACGACCTTAACCGCCTCAAGAAATATGCCGACAAAGTAAAAGATGCTATAGAAGCCGAAAAAGAGATAAAGCGAGTAGACTTAGTTGGTGCTCCTGAGCGAGAAGTACAAATAAACGTAGATCTGTTCAAGATGCAGGCTGCTGGTCTCACGTTCGATGATATAGACCGTACAGTAGCTATGGAGAATATCTCTATGACAGCAGGTGAGGTGGCCATGAACAACCAGAAACGTGTTATTAGCATCAAAAACGAGTTCAAAGCTGCTGACCAGATAGGCGACATCATTGTAAAAAACCAACAAGGCCGTAGTATATACCTCAAAGACATTGCTACTGTTATTGACACCTTTGTAGAGCAAAAGAGTTTTGCTCGTCTTGATGGTCAAAATGTAATCACACTCAATGTCATTAAGGCAAGTGGTGCTAACCTAATAGAAGCATCAGAGAAAATTGATGCGCTAGTGAAGAAAATGGCTAAAGACGAATTGCCTAAAGACCTCAAAATTGTGATAACAGGCGATCAGTCAGAGTCTACCAAAACCACACTTACCGATCTTATCAATACCATTATCATTGGTTTCATTCTTGTTACTGTTATCCTCATGTTCTTCATGGGTGTTACCAATGCATTGTTTGTGGCCATGTCTGTTCCGCTATCTTGTGCTGTAGCCTTTTTGGTTCTTCCAGGCATTGGCTTCACACTCAATATGATTGTGCTGTTTTCATTCCTGTTAGCATTGGGTATAGTAGTAGATGATGCGATAGTGGTGATAGAAAATACACACCGAATATTTGATAATGGTAAACGAGACATAAAAGAAGCCGCCAAGATGGCTACAGGCGAGGTTTTCTTACCTGTACTTACTGGTACCATTACCACACTTATGCCATTCATACCATTGGCATTCTGGAAAGGGGTAATAGGTAGTTTCATGTTCTTCCTTCCAGTTACGCTCATCATCACATTGCTGGCATCTCTTATAGTTGCTTATCTCATCAATCCGGTGTTTGCTGTTAGCTTCATGAAGCCCGAATCGACGGAAGAAAATATTGCTCGTCGTCGTTTCTCTCGTCGCGATTTAGCAGTCCTTGTAGTGTTTGTAGCTATAGCAGCTATATTCTACATTTCTGGCTCTTTCGGTATGGGCAATTTCATTTTGTCGCTATACTTGTTCGTATTGCTAGAGAAATTTGTTCTCGCACGCATCATTCACAATTTTCAGCACAAAACATGGCCAGCCTTCCGCGATTGGTATACCCGTATGCTGGTATTAGCACTTAAGCGTCCTGTAGCTATACTTCTTGTTACTATTCTGCTATTCCCTCTATCTATAGCTACTTATACTGCACGCAATCCTCCGTTTGTGTTCTTCCCTTCTGCCGACCCTAACTTCGTGTTTGTATACCTCAATATGCCTATTGGCACAGATCAGCGTCATACCGACGAGGTAATGCAGAAACTCGAAGACAAGGTATATAAGGCACTAGATATAGACTTGAAATCGGGTAAAAAGAATCCTGTAGTTAAGTCTGTAATTTCCAACGTTACAGTTAATGCGGTAGACCCTGCTACCAATGAGCTTGGCGACTTCCCCAACAAGGGTAAGATTACTGTAGCCTTTGTGGAGTTTGCTCATCGCAAGGGTGTCTCTACTGCCAAGTATCTCGAAGACATTCGTAAGGCAGTAAGAGAATACCCGGGTGCAGAGGTTACTGTAGATAAAGAACAAGGTGGCCCACCATTGCCAAAACCTATTGTGGTAGAGATTACTGGCGAGAACCTAGACACACTCATCGCTACATCCGAGCGATTGAAGAGTTATCTCAAAAAGAAACAAATACCTGGCGTAGAAGAATTGCGTAGCGACTTTCAGGCAGATAAGCCAGAAATAGCGTTCAACCTCAATCGCGAGCGTATGAACAACGAAAGCATAAGCACTATGGCTGTGGCAGGTGCGCTGCGTACTGCAGTGTTTGGTAAAGAGATCTCTCGTTTCCGCGATGCTAATGACGATTACCCTATATATCTGCGCTACTCAGCCAATCAGCGCAAGGACGTAGAGGCTATTCGCAATATGCCTGTTATTTATCGCGATATGGGTATGGGTGGCATGGTGCGCACAGTGCCTATCAGCTCTTTTGCCACTATCGACTATTCTACTACTTATGGCAGCATCAAGCGCAAGGACCAAAAACGTATCATATCACTTTCATCAAACGTACTTGGTGGATTTGATGAGAACGCTGTAGTATCGGCAGTGCGTGCAGAGGTCGAAGGCTTCAAAGTGTCGTCGGGCGTTACCGTAGTAATGGGTGGACAGCAAGAAGAGCAAGCAGAAACAATGAGCTTCTTAGGCGGTGCCATGGGTATAGCGCTTGGCCTTATCATATTACTCTTAGTATTGCAGTTCAACTCTGTTAGCCGCACTGTCATTATCATGAGTGAGGTCGTGTTCTCTATCACTGGTGTGTTGTTTGGTTATAGCATCTTTGGCAATACATTCTCGCTCGTAATGAGTGGTATAGGTATAGTAGCCTTAGCAGGTATAGTGGTGCGTAATGGTATACTTCTGGTAGAGTTTATGGATATGATGTTGCACGAGGGCATGTCGCCATACGACGCTATTATAGAGGCAGGGCGCACACGTATGACACCCGTGGTGCTTACAGCTACAGCAGCTATATTAGGTCTAATACCACTGGCTGTGGGCCTCAACATAGATTTCGTAGCACTATTCACTGAGTTCAACCCGCACATCTTCCTCGGTGGCGATAGTAGCGCATTCTGGTCGCCACTTGCTTGGACCATGATTTACGGACTTAGCTTTGCTACGTTCCTCACGCTTATTGTAGTGCCAGTTATGTGTCTCATAGCATTCCGCCTCAAGGATAAAGTGAAGAAGCTAAAAGAAAAAATCAACACCTCGCTTGATGGTGAATAATGTTTTTCCCTTGTGTTTTTTTATAGTGGGCTGCTCATATGGGCGGCCCACTTTTTTAAGTGTCGCTTTGTAGTCCAGCAGCCCCAAAAGCAAAGAGGCAGCTTCGATCATAATGTCAAAGCTGCCTCCTTTTATACTTTAAAGTTGTTCTTACTTATTCATAGTAGCCAGAAACTCATCGTTGCTCTTAGTGCCGCGCATTTGTTGTAACAAAAAGTGCATGGCTTCGTCTGTGTTCATGTCTGCTATATAGTTGCGTAGCAACCACATCTTGTTTTGTACATCTTTTTCCATCAGCAAATCATCTCTTCTGGTAGATGATGATGTGATGTCAATTGCAGGATAGATTCGTTTATTAGCCAGCTTACGGTCCAGTTGCAATTCCATGTTGCCTGTACCCTTAAACTCTTCAAATATTACTTCGTCCATTTTAGAGCCTGTATCTATAAGTGCTGTAGCGAGTATTGTTAGCGATCCGCCATTTTCTATTTTACGCGCCGCACCAAAGAATTGTTTTGGTTTTTGCATAGCGTTGGCTTCCACACCGCCACTCAGCACCTTGCCACTAGCTGGCGCCACGGTGTTGTGTGCACGTGCCAGGCGGGTTATAGAGTCTAGCAATATCACTACATCATGGCCTACCTCTACCAGGCGTTTAGCTTTTTGTAGTGCTATGGTCGACACTTTTACGTGCTTTTCTGCTGGTTCGTCAAATGTTGATGCTATTACCTCTGCACGCACACTACGTTGCATGTCGGTTACCTCTTCAGGGCGTTCATCCACTAGCACTATCATCAGGTAGCACTCAGGGTGATTTTTGGCTATTGCGTTAGCTACCTCTTTCAGTAGCATTGTTTTACCTGTTTTGGGTTGCGCCACTATCAGTCCACGCTGCCCTTTACCTATCGGGGTAAACAGGTCCATAATACGTGTGCTGTAGTTGTTGCTTGTAGTGGTCAGGTTCAGCTTCTCAAACGGGAATAACGGTGTCAGATAATCAAACGGAACACGGTCGCGTATTTCATCTGGCAGTTTTCCGTTTATGGTATCTACTTTTAGTAGTGCAAAGTATTTCTCGCCTTCCTTAGGTGGGCGCACTGTGCCACGCACATTATCGCCTGTTTTCAACCCAAAGAGTTTTATTTGCGATGGCGATACATAGATGTCATCGGGAGAGCTTAGGTAGTTATAGTCACTACTGCGTAAGAACCCATAACCATCAGGCATCATTTCCAGTACACCTTCGCTCAACACAGAGCCTTCAAATTCTAGATTGAAGCTCGGTTGTTGTTCTCTTCTTGGTTGTCTGTTATTATATTGGTTGTTATTCTGATATTGTTGTTGGCGGTCATTACGCACATTTTGCTCAGCCTCTGTCTGTTGTGGTTGTGTTGTTTCTGCGCCGGTGTTTTCTGTTGTTGTTACCGTTACATTGGGCACAGCCGCATTAGTTGTTTCGGCAGCTGCAACAGGCGTCGTTTCTGCAGCTATTGGCGCATCGCCTGTTGGTTGTTGTTGAGGTCTGTTGTAGTTGTTGCGTTCCGTACGTTCCTGACGCTCTGGGCGTTCCGTACGTTCAGGGCGCTCCATGCGGGCTGGTCTTTCGTTGCGCTCTTGTCTTTGGGGTGTTTCGTGCCTTGGGTTACGTTCTTGTCTTGGAGGGGCAGTTGTTCTGTCGTTGTTTTCTTGCCTTACAGGTATTTCTTGAGTGTCATTGCGCACCTCAGTTTCCTGTTTTTCATTGGGCACTTGTGTTTGCTGTGGCTCAGGCTTTTCATCTCTGCGCTGGCGCTGACGAGTTTTTTTATCAGTTTCGGCAGCATTGGCTTCAGTAGTCACAGTTGCAGCCGTTTCAGCTACTGGGCTGGCTATTGTAGTTTCCTTTGCAGGTTCTGTTGTTGGGCTGGTTTCGGCAGCTATAGTTGGGGTAGTTTCCGCTATTGCTTCAGCTACAGGTTCGCTAGGTGCGGCAGCCTCTTTTGGTTTGCGACCTCTGCGCTTCTTTGTTTCCTCTGCGGCTGGTGCGGCTTGTAGTGCCTGCTCGTCTAGTATTTTATACACTAGCTTTTGTTTCTCGTAAGAGGTCGGGTTTTGTATTTTCAGTGCTTCAGCTACATCAACAAGCTCAGGCATGAGCATATCGTTGAGCTGCATAATGTCGTATGGCATGCTTCTTAATTTCCGTAAATGTTGAACAATAAATCTTGATCCCTGATCCGGTCAAAAACGTCACTTGATTTTGATAATAAGTTTGAAAGGAAATAGCTCAGTTATACTGAACAAGGTTGGAATAAAACACATTTCCCTAATGCAACATTACAAACGTTTTTTCAAATAATGAAAAATTGCCCGCCTTTTTATTTAAACTTTCACTTTCATATTGGCTTACTGCCACATACATAAACACCACGTTTCTAAAGCTATTTAGACGTTCGTCTTACCTTTCATGTATGCCTCAGCCATGCGTTGTGTTGTTACTTCTATAGGTGTGTAGTTAAAGTCTTGCAACGCTTGTAGCAGCTTTTGGTTATTGTAATAGCACTTATTTTGTGCTGTCTGTGCTGTCTCTTTTGTTATCAAGGCTTTCTTGCCAGTTATCATACTATAGAGCGCACTAGCACGCCACATGATACCCGTCAACAGTGGCCCGGCATAGGTAGTGGGGCCACGTTTGCCAAGTCCTTTTGCCAGCAGCTCAAATATCTTCCTATACTCGTAGTTGCCTGCGCTCACCACATATCTTTCTGCTTCTATATTGCTGGCCATTAGCCTTATCATCACTGTTACCACATCTTCAGCATCTACCCAGCCATTTATGCCACCAGTATAATATTTAAATTCTTTGGCGGCTAGCTGTATCAGCTGTGCCGACCCTTGCTCCCAATCTCCAGCTCCCAATATCACACTCGGATTCACTATCACCGCATTCAGTCCTTCTCCTACTCCACGCCACACCTCATTCTCTGCTAAGTATTTACTCAGCCCATACGCCGAGTTATACTTACTTTCACCCCATTCTTGCTCCTCATTTATCTCTTTAGTAGCCGCTCCGTTTCTGCCAAGAGCAGCTATAGAGCTCACATGCACTAGTTTGCGTATTCCTCTATCTATGCACTCGTTCACTAGGTTGGCAGTGCTTTCTGGGTTGAAGTGTAGCATCCTGTCTCGCATATTAGCGTCAAAAGATACTATTGCAGCACAGTGATATACGTCTTCCACGCCCTCTAGTGCATCTGCCACATCATATACGTCTAGCAGGTCGCAGCGCATCCATTCCACGTTTGCAGCTAGCTGTTCAGCTCTGGGCGCTCTGCTATGATATAGTGCACGTACTTTCTGGCCTTGTACGCTCAGTCGCTGCACAAGCTTGCTACCCAAAAAACCACTGCCGCCGGTTACTAATATCATTACCCTGTCTGCAAATCGCTGCCAAATGTAAGATGTGCCCGCCAATTTGGCTTTATAGGTCTATGACTATTTATTAACTTTCACATTCTATTGTTGGGTGCTCATCCTTTGTCAGCTACAGATTTCTCATCGGTTTATTTTCTTTTGTCCCAATTTTGCATCATGCAGTTCAATACGGTCAATAGTCAGGATATTCAGTTCTTCAGCTCATGCATAGGCGAAGCATTTGTACATGCGTCAGCCGAGGAGCGTCTTCGTTGCTCATCAGACCATACCGAAGATTTCTCATTTTTGCCCGATGTGGTGCTACAGCCAGCCGATGCGCATCAGGTTGCTGCCATACTCAGCTATTGCAACACTCGCGCTATCCCAGTCACGCCTCGTGGTGCCGGCACAGGCCTAAGTGGTGGTGCACTCCCTGTGCATGGTGGCGTGTCGCTGGATATGAAGCGCTTCAACAAAATCATCCATATAGACGACCGTAATTTTCAAGTCACTGTCGAGCCAGGCGTCATCACACAAGAGTTACAAGAAGCTGTTCGTGCGCTCAATCTTTTTTATCCACCCGACCCTGCTAGCAAAGGCTCTTGTTTCATAGGCGGCAACATAGCCGAAAACAGTGGTGGGCCAAGAGCAGTAAAATATGGTGTGGTAAAAGATTATGTGCTCAATCTGGAAATTGTACTCCCATCAGGAGAAATTATGTGGACCGGTGCCAACGTGCTCAAAAATGCTACGGGTTACAATCTTACTCAGCTCATAGTAGGCTCCGAAGGCACGCTGGCTGCGGTTACAAAAATTGTGCTCAGGCTCATACCCGCCACCACTGCCGACTTACTGATGCTTGTACCTTTCAGGTCGGCTGTAGAGGCATGCACAGCTGTCAATCAAATTTTTCTTGCTGGCCTCATCCCATCGGCTCTAGAGTTTATGGAGCGCGATGCTATAGAATGGTCTATGAAGTTTGTCAATGTTTCTGGTATCAACCTGCCAGCCGATATTGCTGCACACTTGCTCATAGAGGTAGACGGCACAGATATAGACTTGCTCTATAAACAGTCCGAACAGATAGCAACCATAGTTCAGCAATTCGATATAGACGATATCCTTTTTGCCGACAGTCACGAGCAGAAACAGATGCTCTGGACATTGCGTCGCAAAGTAGGTGAGGCTGTTAAAAGCAACTCCACTTACAAGGAAGAAGACACCGTAGTGCCTCGAGCCGAACTGCCCGCTTTGCTCACTACCATCAAGGCTATTGGTGCCCGTTATGGATTTCATTCGGTATGTTATGGTCACGCTGGCGATGGCAACCTTCATGTCAACATAGTAAAAGCAGGCATGTCTGATGAAGACTGGCAGCATAAGCTACCACTTGGTATCAGAGAGTTGTTTCAGGAAGTAGTGAAGCTTGGAGGCACCATATCTGGAGAGCACGGTATAGGGTATGTGCAGCGGCCATATATGGATATTGCTTTTTCTAAGGCACAGATGGCACTTATGAAACAAATAAAAAACGTCTTCGACCCCAATGGCATACTCAATCCGGGCAAGATATTTATGTAGTATATGCATAGCTACAACGGTTTTTTGCTTGTTTAGACATCTAGTTCATTAATCTATCAAATATTCAGTAAGCATTATGAGACACTTCAGTCTATTAGTTTTGTTGTTGTTCCCGCTCTTGCTATTGGCCAGAGGTAGAAACGAGCGTGCTATTCGCAAGTTGCTAGCCACACAAGTGGAGGGCTGGAACCAAGGCAATATTGATGCATATATGAAAGGCTATTGGGAGCATGATAGTCTATTGTTCATTGGCTCCAAAGGGCCTCGTTATGGTTATGCCAATACGCTTGCCTCCTACAAAAAAAGTTATCCCGACAAAGACCATACCGGCACACTCACATCTACTGTGGTTAGCATCAAGCGCCTCTCCCCCAAATACTATTTTGTTGTGGGCAAGTGGCACCTGGCTCGCAATGCTGGCGAAGTAGGAGGTTCTTATACCCTGCTGCTACACAAGGTGCACCGGCAGTGGGTCATCGTGGCCGATCACAGTAGTTAGGCAGCCCATCTTGGGGTTCAATACCATATTGCTACAATAACACTACCTTTGCGCAAATTTTTTAAAGCAAATGGCATTACAAGCAGGCATCGTCGGTTTGCCCAATGTAGGAAAATCAACCCTCTTCAACGCTGTTAGCAACAGCGCTAAAGCTCAGGCGTCAAACTATAGATTCTGTACCATAGAGCCCAATGTGGGCCAAGTAGATGTGCCAGACTATCGCCTCGATAAATTGGCAGAGTTGGTGCAGCCGCAGCGCATACTGCCTACCACTTTCGAGTTTGTAGATATAGCAGGCTTGGTAAAAGGGGCTTCTAAAGGCGAAGGTCTTGGAAACAAGTTCTTAGCCAATATACGTGAGGTAGATGCTATAGTGCATGTTATACGTTGTTTCGAAGACGATAACATCCTTCGCGAAGAAGGGGCTATCAATCCGGTATCAGATAAGGAGATCATTGATACAGAGCTACAATTAAAAGACCTCGATAGCGTAGAGAAAAAAATACAACGCGTAGAGAAGATGGCAAAAACTGGCGATGCTAAAATGAAGCGTCAGCTGGAGGTTTTGTTGCAGTGCAAGCAGCACCTTAGCGAGGGTCGCAACATCCGCGGTTTAGGTCTGGATGGCGAAGATCGCGAAGCCATTGCCGATATCTTTTTGCTTACCGAAAAACCTGTACTATATGTCGCCAATGTAGACGAGGCAGCACTCCTCACGGGCAACAAATATTCAGAGGCACTTGTCAAAGTAGCTAAAGAAGAAGGCGCAGAGGTTATTGTGATGAACAACACCATCGAAGCCCAGATATCTGAACTAGAAACCAAAGAAGACAAAGAAATGTTCTTGTCCGAGTATGGACTCACAGAGCCGGGCCTCAACAGGCTTATACGTTCCACATACTCTTTGCTCAATCTCATTACTTATTTCACAGCCGGTGTACAAGAAGTTCGCGCATGGACTATCCTTCGTGGCTGGAAGGCTCCACAGGCTGCTGGTGTCATCCACTCCGATTTCGAAAAAGGGTTCATCAAAGCAGAGGTTATTGCCTACAACGATTATGTGCAGTATAAGTCTGAGGCTGCCTGCCGAGAAGTAGGTAAACTCCGCATAGAGGGTAAAGAATATATAGTGCAAGATGGAGACGTAATGCACTTCCGTTTCAACGTCTGATTTTTCGGCTATCGTGCTCATGTCACGCTACATCACTATCAAATACACACTTTTTTTAGGGGCACTCGCATTTCTGGTGGGTGCCCTTTCTTGTACAGGCTCTTCTTCGGCTCATCATGCATCGCCACCCACACTTGCAGATGATGCTCCCTTCAATCGTTACCTTGTAGACTCTGCTACCCACCTACTCCAAACGGGCGACGTGGTTTTGCGTATGGGCTATGGACCTCATAGCCTACTACTATCACGGCTCAATGCCACAGATAAAAGATTTTCTCATTGCGGCATTGTACTCCTGGAGCAGGGCTACCCTTTTGTTTACCATTGTGTTGGTGGAGAGGAAAATCCCAATGCCCGCCTTCGGCGCGACTCTGCTGCTCGGTTTTTTGCTCCCGGCTCCAATTCTGCTATTGGTATTGCTCGTTATGCTCTTTCTGCCCATCAGTTGCAGCAGCTTATCTTCCATGTTCATCACTATTACGTTCTTCGCCCTCGTTTCGATCTTCGTTTTGATCTCGCTACAGATAGTTTACTCTATTGCACCGAGTTTGTTTACAAGGTGCTTTCTGCTGCTGTAGCCGACACCGCATATATCCCCTTGTCGTATATCTCTGGTCACCCATACGTTGGCACAGATAATTTATACCTCAACCCCCATGCTGCGCTCGTTTGGCAGGTGAGATATAAGTGATACCTTTGCCCAAAATTTATAATATACATGAACAAAAAACACCTCTTCGGTTTTTTTGTAGTAGCAATACTCACCCTCTCCGCTTGCAACAGAAACTCACCTAAGGAGGTTGCTAAGACTTGGCTAATTGCATTCAATAGCATGGACATTGACCCAGCGCTCAAAATCTCCACACCCCCTACCAAAAACCTTCTTAGCACCCTCTACCAGCTCACTGGCGGCATCACAGACTCTGCCCGCAAAGAACTCAATAAGGTTGATGTAGATATTGTAGACGTAAAGCAAAACGAATACGACGCTATTGTCACCTATACTACTTCCGACAATCCTCGTGAGCGCAAAATAAAACTTGTGCGCCAAAGCGATAAGTGGCTCGTACAGTTTACCAAAGAAGACCTTGCCAATGAGGTTGTAGACATACCCAATGAACCATTAGACGATGCTGCGCCTGCAGCAGACTCAGCAGCAGCTTTCTCTATCAATAAAGAAGCTCCCGCTAAACAATAATTTTTAATCACTTGCTGTTGGCTATACTGAATAAATACATTCTATTGTTCCTCATTGTCGTGTTAGCCAGCTCTTGCAGCGGCCTGCATTGGGGCAATGATGCACTTATTCCAGTTCGCCAGGCCAATAAGTATGGGTATATTGACTACAAGGGCAATACCATCATCAATCATCAATACGATAGAGCTGGTTGTTTCTCAGGTGGTCTTGCTCCAGTGGCGTTTGAGGTGCCCACAGGTTTTATGTGGGGTTATATAGATGTTGACAGCCGTACAGCTATTAAGCCAAATTATGTCTACACCACTGCCTTTTCCGACGGATTGGCCTTTGCAGTTACCCCAGGTGGTGTGCCTACTGCTATAGATAAGAATGGCATACCTCGTTTTCGCCTGCATGGTGTGCAGGGGGCAGAGAGTTTTTCTGGTGGTTTGGCTGCCATTAGTATTCTTACCCCCGAGGGCGAACTTTGGGGATTCGTCAATAAATCCGGCAAAATTGCTATTCAGCCAGCTTATTATGCCGTTGGTTATTTTTCCGAGGGGCTTTGCAGTGTAATGGATAGGTTTGGTCGATGGGGTTATATCAATAAGTCGGGTACTTTGGTTATAGACTATCAATATACCAATGCCTACCCTTTTATAGATGGCAAAGCCAAAATTGTGCAGCCCACAGGCACAGGTATCATAGGCACAGATGGCGGCACACTGCTTCGCCCTCGTTATCAGGATGCTGACCCCGACGGGGAGTATTACCTCGTCAAACATCAGGAAAAATGGGGCTGGGTGAGCCCTATTGGTAATGTTATTATTCCAGTTCAGTTTACCGACGCTTATCCCTTTGGTAAGGCTCCCTACGCTGCAGTGCGCGCTGGCAGCAAATGGGGTTACATAGATGCCAATGGAAAGTTTGTTATTGCCCCACAATACGATTTTGCTTTCGCTTTTCACAAGGGTGTAGCACCCGTAGAGGTGGCGGGTAAATATGGCTTTATTGACGAAGAAGGCAAATACATCGTTTCTCCACGCTACGATCATATTCCGGTAGATTATTACATACGCAGGCTCGCAGGGGCTACTGCCTACAATTTTGTACGTACCGATACCAACGAGCCGCGAAGCATAGCCCATAAATGGCTTTCAGCCTTCTATCATCTCGACTTCGACGAAGCTTACCGATACTCTACCGAAGAAACAAGTCAGTTACTCGACAAATTCACCTCCATTGGCGACATGATATCAGACTCCACACGTCGCCATATGAATGGGGTCATTGTTGGTATTAGGGGGGTACGTACCGATGGCAACAGAGCTATAGTGAGCTATGCTCTATCCGACAACAGAAACAAAGAGCAGCAACTCTTCCTCATCAGGCAAAAGGGTAAATGGCAAGTACAGTTCTCCAAAAATGACTTTGAAGAAGAACCCCAATAGCAAATTACTTTCTGTCTTTTCCTATTTACCACCCTTACCTCTATATTTGTTTAATGGTTCTCAGTAGGTTTTGGTCTATTATCATTATTGTATCTGCCGTTTACATACTCGGTCTGCTGGTCAGTGGCCATACCTGGACCATAGATCATATTGTTAATGGTCACAAAGACGATAATATACTCGTCTCCGAAACCTATCTCAACAAAATTCCTGCTGCCATTCGCGACTCTCTGGCTATATCTCCTCGCTTCATTGCCAAGTCTCCTGCTGGTCCCGACACTGTCTATACCTTGTCCAATAGCGTTGTCAAGATAGCTACTGGTCGGCAGGCGGCAGATGGTGTTTTGCCTACTTGCCGTAGTGCCATTTTCGATCTCCTTTTGCCCCTCATTGCATACCTATCTTTTTTTTGTGGCATACTACAGTTGCTCATAGATTCTGGTGCCTCCCAAAAACTGGCACGCGTGCTCAGCCCAGTTTTCGTCAAGGTCTTCCCCGATGTGCCAGCCAATCACCCTGCCATATCCTATATGACACTCAATTTCGCAGCCAATTTTCTTGGGCTCGACTCTGCCGCTACTCCATTTGGCCTCAAAGCTATGGAGAGCTTGCAAGAGATAAACCCCGATAAAGAAAAAGCTAGCAATGCCCAAATTATGTTCCTCTGCCTCCATGCAGCAGGTCTCACCCTCATTCCCACATCTATCATTGGTTACAGGGCAGCCCAAAATGCCCAAAACCCGGCCGATGTCATGTTGCCTTGCATCATCACTTCGTTTATTGGCACCCTCGTGGCATTGCTCATAGTAGGCATTCGCCAGCGTATCAACTTTCGTAGCGGTGTTTTGCTCCTTTCATTGGGGGCCATAGCAGGCTTGTTGGCAGGGCTCATGTTTTACATTGTCAGTCTCGATGTTGCCGCCAAAAATCATTTCACGGCCAATATTTCCAATGTCATTCTCCTTGGCATCATTCTGCTCATTGTTGTTTATGCACTCCTGCGCGAGAAAGTTTTTACTGCTCAGGGCAAGAATATATTTTCATCCTTTGTAGAAGGGGTATCCTCTGGGCTCAATACTGGCATTACCATATTCCCATATATTTTGGGCATGTTAGTGGCTATCTCTCTTTTTCGCAACAGTGGTGTGTTCGAGATTGTTTCCGCTGCCATAGGCAAGGTGTTTTTATCCATTGGTGTTAGCAAGGGCATTGTAGATGCGCTCCCCGTTGCTATTCTGCGTCCATTTAGCTCCAGCGGCTCGCGCGGGTTTATGATAGATGCTATGAATACCTATGGCGTAGACTCCCTCACAGCTCGTCTATCCTGTGTCTTCCAGTGCTCTGCCGAAACCACTTTTTATGTCATTGCAGTTTATTTTGGTAGTGTCAAGGTCAAGGATACTCGCTATACACTTGCTACTATGTTGCTCGTAGATCTGGCTTGTGTCATTGCAGCTATTGCAGTTTGTAGTCTGTTTTTCTAGCTCATTTTGTGGATATCTCGCTGTTTTGGGCAACATATCCACAATTTTCAGGCATTTTTTTCTAGCTCACTATCAGCTGCATGGCGCGGCCCTAGCCATTCTTGCTATAGATATCCACATTTTTGCAGCTTTTGCTGCCATCCGTTGCTTGCTCCAGCGCTGCTATTTTTGTTGCCTAAAATATTAATCAACATGAGAGGCGTTCGCACATTTACCCAACTTATTACAACTCAGTCTACCGAAAACGACACATCCGAGCCACTACCCATTTCGAGGCATAGCAGGCAGCTCAGCCGCCGAAACGATTGTATTGTGGCTCGTTACTACTATTACTCCGACGTTCGCCATCTGTTTTACAACGATGTAGTCGATATCCTATCGTTAGAGTTTTTCTTGTCCACCACCACTATTGCCCAGCTGCTCCTCAGCCATACTACACAGATACAAGACACACGTGCCGAAAAGCCTGATCTCCATAAACTCAAAAGCGTTTGGCCGCACCTCCGCTGGTAGCTGACGGTGTTGCTACAAATACTACTACATATCATATTCAGTATCCCTTATTGCTAATAGTGGCACTTGCTTTCCGTATTATCTCATTACTTTCGTCCTCAAAATCAACTATTTATGTCACTTCCCAATGTATTTACTCCTTCAGTAACTCAGGCTATCATTGCTCGTATACAACTACTCTCTCCGGCATCCTCGCCTCTTTGGGGCAAAATGTCTGTTGCCCAGATGTTAGCACATTGCTCCGTTACATACGAGTACATTTTTGAAGAAAATAAATACCCCAAGCCCAACGCATTTAAAAGATTCCTGCTCAAAACCTTTGTGAAAAAAATAGTTGTTACAGAGGCTCCATACAAGCCCGGTAGCCCCACCGCTCCCGATTTTATCATAACCAACGACAGAAATTTTGAGCAAGAACGTGCTCGTCTTATAGATTTCATACAGCGCACACAGCAGCTTGGCGCAGCGCATTTCGAAGGCAAAGAATCCCATTCTTTTGGCAAGCTCACTACTGCCGAGTGGAACAATATGTTCTACAAGCATCTCGATCATCACTTGCGCCAGTTTGGTGTGTAAGATCACTCATTAGTTCATGCCAGCACAGTGCTTTTTCACATACTGTGCTGGCATTTTCATAGAGTGTATTTGCCACTAGCCAGCCTAATATTATTGCCACCATTCCAAAATATAGTACAACAAATGCTTCTTTTTACAATAAAAAGAGTATTTTCAGACTGTATTTATAAAGCAAAGCAATAGTATATGATAGTAGGTGTATTGAAAGAACAGGCTCCCGAAACCCGTGTCTCTATGGTGCCCGAAGTAGCTGCGGCGCTTATGAAAATGAATGTAGAGGTATGGATAGAAGATGGTGCAGGAGATACTGCCTTTTTCAATAATAGCACCTATCAGGCTGTTGGCGCCAAAATAGTAACAGCTGCCGATATACACAGCAATGCCGATATAGTTCTAGCTATCAATCATCAGCTAATAGGTGCAGCAAAATCTGCTGCTGTGTTGATGGGTGTGTTTCAGCCACTCTTCAACACGGCTAAAGCCAAAGAATGGGCAGCAAATGGATACACAGTTTTTAGCCTGGATACTATACCGCGCACCACACGTGCTCAAAGTATGGACGTGCTCAGCTCTCAGGCCAACATTGCTGGTTACAAGGCAGTTCTTTTAGCTGCTTTCACCTATTGTCGCTACTTCCCCATGTTCATGACGGCTGCTGGTAGCATACCCCCTGCCAAGGTGCTTATATTAGGTGCTGGTGTGGCAGGTTTGCAGGCTATAGCCACTGCCCGTAGGCTGGGTGCTGTTGTAGAGGTTTTCGATACACGCCCAGCAGTTAAAGAAGAGGTAATGAGTCTAGGTGCCAAGTTTGTAGAGGTAGAGGGCGCAGCCGATGCCTCTAAAGCGGGTGGATATGCAGTAGAGCAATCCGAAGATTTTCAGCGCAAACAAAAAGAAAAAATACACGAGCACGCTCGCAAGGCCGATATAATTATTTCTACAGCACAAATACCCGGCAAAAAAGCGCCAATACTCATCACGCGCACCATGATAGAAGATATGAGGGCTGGCTCTGTCATTATAGATCTGGCTTCTGTTACAGGTGGCAATACAGAGCTTACGCAAGATGCAGCTACTATTGTTCACAATGGGGTCACTATCATTGGTAGCTCTTCGCTTGCTGCATCTGCCTCGTCCGATGCTAGTAAACTCTATGCTAAAAACGTGCTCAATTTCCTCAAGCTTATCATTGACAAAGATGGCAACTTACAGCTCAACTTTGACGACGATATTGTCAAGGGCACAGCCATCACTCATGGTGGTAGTGTGGTCAACGAGCGGGTTGCTGCACTGTTATAGTATGCCACAACGCGCAAAAAAGTGCAACAATTCAGACAATTTCATTCAGCATTAAAGGTCAATAAAATCTACAGTTATGGAGTCTATAATGAACTTATTCAATGATGCAGCATCCTATCGCTTGCTCACTATTGTTATCCTGTCCATCTTTCTGGGCATAGAGGTCATTTCTCGTGTGCCCTCAGTGCTGCATACACCACTCATGAGTGGTGCCAATGCCATTCATGGTGTAGTAGTCATTGGGGCTATTATCGTCATGGGGCAGGCGCCTCCTTCCGACTATTTTGCACTCACATTAGGTTTCCTGGCAGTGGTGTTAGGCACGCTCAATGTGGTAGGCGGTTTTGTAGTTACAGATAGAATGCTGGAGATGTTCAGCAAAAAGAAAAAATAATCACAACGCTCACATTCCATTCATAGCCGTCAGCGGCACACAACCCAAAAGTTTAGCATATGGAAAACGTTATTTTGCAGCTCAGCTACCTCATAGGCTCCATTACATTCATTGTAGGCCTCAAGATGCTTTCGCACCCCGACTCTGCTCGGCGAGGCAATCTGGTAGCAGCTATTGGTATGGCTATAGCCATCTTTGCTACCATCTTCCACTACAAAGGCGAAAATGGAGAAGGTCTGCACAACTATGCATGGATATTTGGAGGGCTTGCTCTAGGCACCATCACGGGCACTATGGCTGCCAAGCGAGTGCAAATGACCGCCATGCCCGAGATGGTATCTCTGTTCAATGGTATGGGAGGCGCATGTGCCATGCTTATATCTATTGTAGAGTATCACCACAATGCTGCCGCAGGCTTGGGCACTATGGTGGTTATTTTGTTGGGTATGGTCATAGGTACAGTTTCCTTTGCAGGCAGCATCATAGCTTGGGGCAAGCTCAATGGAAAGATAAAAGACAAGAACATTCCCGCAGGCCAATTGCTCAATTTCCTGGTGCTGGGGGGCATAGTTGTACTTTCATTCATGGTTATCAATGGTTCGGCTTCAGGCCCTGCTATGTTTTATGCTGTCGCAGCATTGTCAGCCATATACGGCATCATGTTTGTTATGCCTATTGGCGGTGCCGATATGCCAGTTGTTATATCCTTGCTCAACTCTTTTACAGGTTGTGCGGCTGCCTTCGGCGGCTTTTTGTACGATAATCCTGTTATGCTCACAGGCGGCATATTAGTAGGCTCTGCTGGCACTATCCTTACCATACTTATGTGCAAGGCTATGAATCGCTCACTCAAAAACGTACTTATTGGTTCGTTTGGTGGGGCCAAAGCAGTAGCTGGTGGTGCAGCCAAAGAACAAGGCGCTTATAAAGAAATATCTATGAATGACACTGCCGTGCTTATGGCTTATGCACAGCGGGTAATGATAATACCAGGCTATGGCTTGGCAGTAGCACAGGCGCAGCATACCTGTCACGAGCTCGAAAAAGTACTCAACGAAAAAGGGGTAGAGGTCCTATACGGCATTCACCCTGTAGCGGGTCGTATGCCCGGTCATATGAACGTTCTTTTGGCAGAGGCTGATGTGCCTTACGAAAAGTTGTTGGAGATGGAAGACGCCAACGACCAAATGGGCGGTACCAATGTAGTACTCATTCTCGGTGCCAACGATGTGGTAAACCCCGCTGCTAAAGAAGATCCTGCTAGCCCCATTTATGGTATGCCTATACTAGAGGTAGAAAAAGCCGAGCATGTAATAGTGAACAAGCGAAGCATGAAGCCCGGTTATGCAGGTATAGAAAACGAACTGTTTTTCCGCCCCAAATCTTCCATGCTTTTTGGCGATGCCAAAAAGGTACTTCAAGCACTCGTTACAGAGCTAAAGCAGTTATAATCTTTGCTCAATTAGCTTTTAGCGGTTAGCAAACTTCCATAATTCAAAACTTTAACTAAATTTATGCCATGATTAAGAAGAAAAGTGGCTTCATACTGTCTGTATTAGGTATACTCTCATTCATATGTTCGGTTGCCTACATTTCATCTTGCACCCGTCCTATCAATGGCAACCCATACACTTGCGCAGGTGTAGTATGTACCAATGGTGGCCGTTGCGATAGTGGTAAGTGCGTTTGCCCTACTGGCTACGAAGGCACTTATTGCAACCAAATCTCTGTTGCCAAATTCTATGGCTACTGGCGTGTTTATTCCAGAGTTATTGGTAGCGATTCTCCACAAGCATTAGGAAGAACTAAACGCTACGATGTGGAAATCAAAAACACTTCTACACTTACAGTATTCAATCTTTTGGGCTTCGACAATAACAAATCTTACGATTTGCTACATTGCCGCTTAGACCCTGCCAACAACAATAAGTTCTATTTCGATACTACTGGCTCTATCAATATGTTCTACAATCGTTTCAGGGTTCGCGGTGGCACAGGTTATTTGCAAACTACCAAAGACTCAATATCGGCAGAGATCTATGTAAGATACCTCAACGGTAGTGTCAACTGGCAACAGGACACACTTCAAATTGAGCTAAAAAAATTGTAATCATCTCCCACACAAAAGTTTGGTAATTCCCTATCAATACAATTATATTTGCTCTGCTGCAAATCAACTAGTTACAAACATTTTTGCACGAAAAAATAGTTCTTAGAAATTCTAAAAAAAGTTTTGCAAAATCAGATTTTTATCTACTTTTGCAATCCCTTTAGCAACAAAGGGAAATAAGTTCTTAAACAAGCCACTTTAGCTCAGCTGGTAGAGCAACTGATTTGTAATCAGTAGGTCGCTGGTTCGATTCCGGCAAGTGGCTCGCAAAAAACTATCGAAAAGAAAAAAGTAAACGTTGCTAACTTTGATGTTTTACTTTTTTCTTTTTGAGTT
>CALRKH020000054.1:0-22401 GCA_943367855.1 Asaia bogorensis
TAGAATATTCAGAATTGTTTCGTCTGAATCGTGTTTATATGAGACAGTTTAAAATGTTGGTTTCGTCCATCTGTAGCTGGACAGCCGCTGCGACGTAGTAGATACTACGCCGAACTGGGGTAACTAATATATTTTAGCTTTTGTGAGATAGGTTGACGTTTGTAATCCAGGTAAGCTGTAAATAGTAAAAGTTATTTAGGTCTTTCCATGCGTTATTTACCCAAAATATATAAAGAGGTCCTACTTCAAAATTGCTAGATTTTGTGGTTTTTATACCTACGGCTGCATAAGCCCAGTTTTCGCTGTATGTGCTGAGGCTGGACCTGTATGTATTGATGAAAATTTCGTTGTAAGCGGTGAAATAAAGTTTGTTGAGGGAATTGTTGAATGGTGTGTTGACTCCAAAGAGATATCTAATACGGCTGGTAAACGGACTTTCATTAGTTACATTATTCTGTATAAATCTTCCATCGAATCTTAGTCTATGTTTTAAAGTGGCTCGGCCTAGATTATATTTATATGTGCTTTGGAGATAAAATCTATTTTCATTTCTAAAGTTGTCCTTCAAAGGACTTTGTCTTTCGTAAACATAGCTGCCAGAAAATGAGAGGCCCTTATTTATTTTGTAAGTAAGGGCTTGTTCGGCATAAAGAACAAAAAAATTTGGAGGCATTTTTACTCCATTTAAATCAGAATTTATAAGATTGAATGCACCAAAATAATAAATACTGTAATCGAAGTTTTTGTTCAAAGTACCGGTGTGGTCAATGGTTGGGAATAGACCTATACTATTTGTACTTTGAGCGTTGGTATATGTGCTGATAAAGAATATCAGTAAAGTTGATGTTAGTTTAGTCATTGTACTATAATCCAAGTGTCTGTTTGTGAATAGACATTTAGCGTGAAGTTGATTTATTATATGCCTTTTCTGAGGCTTTCGGCATAGGCGTTTGGCAGCGGGCTGTTTTCTATAGCATTGGCAGCTTTTTCTATGTCGTATTCAAAACGAATAAATTCTGTTTTGAAGCTGTCTTTGTTAGTTATATCGCTATCGTGATTGAAAGTTAGTAGTACATATCCTCCACGCGGGTCTCCGTCTTTGGGTTTGCCGATGGAGCCTATATTGATAGCATGGAGGAACTGTGTGTTTTGACCGTCGGTATGTTGGAGTGTTCTGTGATAAGGTTTGTGGGTATGGCCGAAACATAGGATGTGGGCATCTGCATCTTGTATGATGCGTAGCATACTTTTTTCATCTCTATCCTGGAAAAGGTATTCATTTATTTTGCGAGGGCTACCATGAACAAGTAGTAAATTGAGCTTATGCTGATTTAACTGGAATTCTAGTTTGATATGAGCAGGTAATGTTCGTAGATAGTTTCTTTCTGCATCATTTACGATTTGATTGGTGTAAGCAATTGAAACACTACCGTTTGCTTTTTCTTCGTCGGTTTTGTAAGCGCAACCACAATCGTTGCTATTTCTGCCAATTCCAAAGTCGTAATTGCCCGCAATAGTAGGGATGCCTCTTTTTCGAATTTCGTTAATGACCTCGTTTGGCCAGATGTTGTAGCCAACCAGATCTCCTAAACAATAGATTGCATCTGGTTTTCTTTTTTCGACATCGGCAAAGAAGGCCTGTAGTGCTGGTAAATTGGCATGGATGTCTGAAAATAGTGCGATAGTCATGTTGGTGTTTTTTAGTAGTTATTTAAGCGGTAGTGAAATACTTTTTTTTGAACCAGAAAGCTAAGTTTACCAGGGCTATAAGTGCTGGTACCTCGACTAATGGGCCGATGACACCTACAAAAGCCTGACCACTATTGATGCCGAAAACGCCAATAGCAACAGCGATAGCCAACTCAAAATTGTTGCCAGCGGCTGTGAATGCTATAGCGGTAGACTGGGAATAATCTGCGCCCATTTTTTTGCCCAATAGGAAACTTATAAGAAACATGATGGCGAAGTATATGATGAGTGGAATTGCTATACGGACAACATGGAGCGGTATTTGTACGATAAGTTCTCCTTTGAGGCTGAACATAACAATAATGGTAAACAGCAATGCAACTAAGGTGATAGGGGAGATAAGTGGGAGGTATTTGTTTTGAAACCAGTTGTATCCTTTTGTATAGATAAGTGCATACCTGCTGATGATGCCTGCAGCAAAAGGAATGCCTAAATATATGCCTACACTTTTGGCTATTTGGATAATAGTAACATTTACATTGAGCCCACTGATGCCAAAATAAGGCGGAAGTATGGTGATGAAAACATAGGCATAGACACTGTAGAGGAGGACCTGGAATAGACTATTTAAAGCTATTAAACCTGCGGCATATTCACGATTTCCGTCGGCAAGCTCGTTCCAAACAACGACCATAGCTATGCAGCGAGCCAAGCCAATGAGTATGAGGCCGACCATATACTGTGGGTAGCCGCTAAGAAATATGATGGCTAAGAAGAACATGAGTATAGGACCAACAATCCAGTTGAGGATGAGTGAGGTGCCTATTACCTTGAAGTTAGCGAATACCTCTCCAATTTTTTCGTAGCGCACCTTGGCTAAAGGTGGATACATCATGAGGATTAGGCCGATGGCAAGAGGAATGTTGGTAGTGCCGGTGGAAAAAGAATTGATGAATGTAGCAGAAGATGGTATAAAGTAACCAATAGCAACCCCTACGCACATAGCTGCGCCTATCCAAACGGTTAAATATCTGTCGAGGAAGCTTAGTTTTTTTCTTTCGGCTGCAGGTGTGCAATTATTAGCTGACATGAATATGCGAATGAGTGAGTGATGAAAAACGGCATGTTAGCAGCAACCGCCACCAGGAGTGCAGCTAGTAGATTGAACAGTTAAATCAATCATTTGTTTTTTGGTTTTTTGCGGTATTCCACAAGCATCTTGTGCAAGGCAAGCTGTTTGCTTGGTAGTTAATAAGAACAGATGACCATCAAATTGAAGTCCGAATTTGCCAATGGTATCTTGTTGGTATTCGACTTCAATTTCCAGATCGTCGGAGCCTAGAATTTTGTGTGATAAATCTAATATATCGAGGAATTTTTTTGGGGCGAGTCTGTGGTCATAATCGCTGGCTTCCCATAATTGGAAATTGGCTACTGTTTCTTTTCTTTCTACGCCACCACAGTCGATAAAATGTTTGGAGACAAGACCAACCTCTGTGACGTGGAAGTGCACAGGAAGTAAAGCCCCATTGGGGAGTTGGAATTTGATTTCGGACAAAGTAGCAAGCGCCTTTTTTAGTTCTGATATTTTCATTTGTATTTTGTTTTAAGCGGTTATTTGATGGTGCTAATGGTGGGTAAATGCTCGATAAGGTGTTGTGTGAAAATTAATCGTTTTATAGCAATATTGCGTTATTGGGTAGTAAAAAAAGTTAGCAACAGCTATCGTTTAATGTAACATCGATAAAGAAGTCGGTAAATAATTGTCTGTATTTTTTCCATGTTTTGGTATTGATGCAATAACAGACACTAGTGCCCTCTACAGTGCCAGTAATGATACCTGCATTTTTTAATTCTTTTAGATGTTGAGATATAGTGGCTTGAGCAAGCCCAAGCTCTTCGACCAGACTGCCGCAAACACAAGTGTTGGTTTTGACGAGCTGCTGAAGAATGGCGATACGCGCTGGATGGGCAATAGCTTTTGCCATATTTGCCAACTCGTTTTGTTTTTTAGTAAAAAGGTCTGTCTTAGTAGCTCCCATCTATTATTGTTTGATTGCAATATTACGATGTTTATTTGAATAGTACTGAAGATTTTTTTGGAAGTGTATTTGCTTGATTGTTGGGTGTGTTAGTAAATCAATATCTATGATATAAATAAGCTGGAATGATATACATACACAGGCTGGATGGGCGGCCTGCACATGGTTAGTGATGCTTGGAGAGGGCTAGCCGCTGAGCTGCATATATGCCGCTGTGTGGGCTGGCATAGTAGGCGGTGAAACAGGCTATGGCATAGTAGGGCGCATAGGTGGCGCCGAATAGCTCGATGCCCATAAGCGTGCAAGCGAGAGGGGTATTGGCAGCGCCTGCAAAAACAGCTATGAAGCCGAGCGCGGCAAATAACTGGATGGGTGCGCCCAAGATGGTGGCTATGGTGTGACCTAATGTGGCCCCGATGAAGAATAGTGGTGTGACCTCGCCCCCTTTGAAGCCAGTGCCTAGTGTGATGGCGGTGAGCAGTAGCTTGATGAGCCAACTGAAATGTGCAATATGACCTGGTGAAAAGGCACTAACTATAGACACGCCATGAGGGGTAGGGCTGCTGACGCCAAGCCCGAGATAGTAGGTGTTGCCCAAGAGCAGGGTAATGATGATGATGAGCAAGCCACCAATGATAGGCGTGAGCCAAGGGGTGCGGCTGAAGAGGCGATGGGTGACCTGCTGGATAGTGTGTGTGGTGGCTGAGAAAAGGTGTGCCGCACGGCCAAATACGATGCCGCTGAGGGCTGCTAGTGCCATGATGCGGATTTGTGGCCAGGTGGTGCCTGTGGGGATGGTGGCGGGTGTGCTGATAGGGTAGTGTGTGTGTGTGATGCCCCAGGCGGAGCAAACGGCATGTGCCATAAGTGCTGATAGTAAGCATGGTAGTAGTGCCTTGTACCTGATTTGGCCGATGGCGACGACCTCTAGTGCAAAGACAGCCCCTGTGATGGGTGTGCCAAAAACTGCGCCAAAGCCTGCTGCTATGCCCATGAGTATGCAGCTGCTGGTGTGGGTGTGTGACAGGCGGAACCAACGGGTGAGCTTGGCCGCTATGCTGCCGCCCATCTGCACGGCGGTGCCCTCTCGGCCAGCAGAGCCACCAAAGAGGTGGGTGATGAGGGTGGTGAGGAGCACTAATGGTGCCATGCGTGCGGGAACGGAGTGGGTGGGCTGGTGAACCTCGCTAATAAGGAGATTGTTGCCCGCGGCGGAGGTGCGCCCCCAACGATGGTAAATGAGGTATATGAGCAGACCAGCCAGAGGTAATAGATAGAGTAGCCATGGATGCTGGTGGCGGTAGCTAGTGACATGCTCTAATAGAAAAAGAAAGAGGGCCACTAAGGTGCCTGTGATGGCGGCAATAGGAATGGCTAACAAGGACAGTGTGCCTGTGTGGTATGCTATGGGATAGCGTGTGGAGATAAATGTGATGATGCGCATGCCTACAATAGTTTTAAAGCAGCCGACTTGTAAGGGCTGTTTTAGTCTGTGTTGTAGGCGCCATTAGCACTATGCGTGCGGTTGTGACCGGGAAGACACCATTTCCCTTTTGTTGATGATGCGAAGGTATGATTTTTTGTTTTGTGATGATAGTGGCTGCTTCAGGTTTATTCATTGCGTGGGTTATGGTTGTTTTGGGCTTTTGTGTTAGGATGCAGTGATGGTGATATTAACTAACGGTTGGTGGGTGATTTGATTTGACCACAAATATTTGCAGGTGTGGTTTTATGTGTTTAGTTTGTATTTGGTTTTTATAAGTAAAAAATGTTGTTATTGTTCTTTAAGGCTGCCAGTGGTATAAATGCACCAGGGCGAAATGTGTATGTGCGCTTACAAATACAATAAACAACCAAAAACTAAACAATATGAAACAATTAACGATGCTCCTGCTACTAGTGCTATATGCCGTAAGCAGCGAAGCACAGGTGGTAGTGACCGTGGCCGGAAGAGGAGGCGGGGCAGATGACGGAGAGGGAGTGCCCGCAACTAATGCCGCTGTGGGAGAACCTGTAGCTATAGCCTTTGATAAAAAGGGCAACTTGTATATTGGTGCTGAGGGTAGTTATAGGTTGCGACAAGTAGATACCTTTGGGATTATAAGAACCATAGCTGGCAATGGTAGTTTTGGCTATTGCTGTGATGGCGGACCTGCTACAAATGCAAGAATGTCTGCTGTTTTATCTATAGTAGTAGACACAACTGGCGTCATTTATTTCAGTTGCCCTAATGAAGGTGTGATTAGGAAAGTAACAACAGATGGTATCATACATACGGTGGCGGGCACTGGTACACTGGGCTATAATGGCGATAATATACCTGCAACGGTTGCACAACTTAATAGAGTAAATGGGATAGCACTGGATGATAGTGGCAATATGTATGTATGCGACAGGCTGAACTATAGACTGAGGAAGATAGACAAAAGCAGTGGGCTGATACACACAATAGCAGGCACAGGAGCGGCAGGCTATACCCCAGATGGAGCCAGAGCTGATACCAGCAAACTAGAAGAGCCGTTTGCTATACTTATAGACCGAGATGGGAATTTGATACTAAAAGATAAACACCGCATTAGAAAAATAGACCAGTCAACAGGGCTGATGAGCACCCTGGCGGGAGATGGCAGCTATACCTGCACAGGAGATGGCGGGCCTGCTACCAATGCAGCAGTATCTACCAATGGAATGATATTGGACTCTGTTGGCAATTTGATACTTGCTGAGGGAGGAGAAGGCACTAGAATAAGACGCATCACTAGTGATGGGATGATTAATGTGATAGTAGGAACGGGAGTGTTTGGCGTAGACCCTAATGGCACACCTGCTAATGTGGTGAGAATGGGCGCTCCAAGCAGTGTGGCATTTAGCCCCAAAGGAGAATTGTATTACTCTGATTTCTTGTCAAGTATCATCCGTAAGGTGACCAATAATTGGGTGGGGATAGAAGATGTAAATACATCGTATGAACGAATGAGGGTGTACCCTAACCCAAGCAAGGGACATATAGAGGTGTATATAAAGGGAAATGAGGCGATGGTTAGGGCTGAGGTAGTGGATGTGAATGGGCGTGTGGTGCATAGCTGTAGTGTGCCGAGCAATGTGACCAACCAGATAATACTGCCTACGAAAGTAAAGGGTGTGTATGTGCTGCAGGTGAGTGTGGATGGAGAGGTGATGAGGCAAATGATAGTAGTGGAATAGCGTGTGTGGTAACTGAAGTAAATAGTGTGGGCGTGCCAAAAGAATAGCTCGTGAGTGAGGACGTGTGATGGAACTTATAATTCTTCGTTAACATCAATAGGATACAGGCATTAATATTATTTTTACAGCTTCAACCATTACAAGATGAACATAGTTAAGAAGATATTTTTGGGCGTTGGCCTATTGCTGTTGCTATTGGTGGCTACGGCCATTATTATACCTGTATTTTTTAAGGATAAGATAATGGCTGTGGTGAAGACGCAGCTGAATGAGCAACTGAATGCGACATCGGATTTTAAGGATGTGGATTTGTCGATATTTAGAAGTTTCCCAAGATTGTCGGTGCGTATAGAGGGGCTGAGTATAGTAGGTATTGGCGACTTCAAAGGAGATACGCTGGTGGCAGCCAAAAATATAGATGTGGCTGTGGACCTGATGAAGGCTATAAATGGCGACTATGATATATTGAATATAGGCGTGGATAATGGACGGATAAGGGCGATAGTGCTGCAAGACGGACGTGCTAACTGGGACATAGCCAAGCCGAGTGCTGATGATGGTAAGCCAGAGGCAGAAAGTGCACCCTTTGCGCTGAAGCTGCGCCAATATGCGATAACAGAAACGAATATAGAGTATGATGACCGCCAAGGCAAGATGCATGTAATCATCAAGAATCTGAATCATAAAGGGTCGGGCGACTTTAGCAGTGATGCGTTTACGCTAAAGACCAATACTACGGCTGATGCTATTAGCTTTATCAATGCAGGTGTGCCTTTTCTGAACAAGGTGAAGACGGCGATAGACCTGGACCTGGATATAGATAACAAGGCATCGAAGTACACGTTTAACACAGACAAGATTCAGCTAAATGGGCTGAAGCTCTATACTAAGGGCTATGTGCAGCTGCCAGATACTAGCAATATGCTGATGGACATACAGTTTGGCACACCATCGAACGACTTTAAAGATATATTGTCGTTGGTGCCGGGTATTTATACGGCAGACTTTAAGGATGTGAAAACAACGGGAAAGCTGGCACTGAGTGGTTTTGTGAAGGGCAAGTATAATGCTACACAACTACCTGCGTATTTGCTGAATCTGACGATAAATGATGGGTCGTTTCAGTATCCGGCATTGCCCCAGAAGGTATCGAACATACAGGTGAAGCTAAAGGTGTCTAACCCTGATGGTGTACTGGATAATACGGTGGTGAACCTAGAGCAAGGTCATATAGAGTTTGGTCAGGAGCCGTTTGATTTGAGGTTATTATTGCGCCAGCCAATGACTGCGCAATGGGTAGATGCGGCTGCGAAAGGGCACATAGACCTGAACCGCATAACACAGTTTGTGGCACTGGAGCCGGGCACTAAGCTGGCTGGTGATGTGAAAGCTAATGTGACCTTTAAAGGCTCTATGGCACAGGCACAGAACAAACAATATGATCAGATAGATGCTGCTGGAACAGTGGACATCAACAACTTTGCCTATTCATCTAAAGATTATCCGGATGGGGTGAGCATCAATAGCTTGTTGCTGACCTTTAACCCAAAGAATGTGACTGTGGCTAACCTGCGTGGTGCGTATATGGGTACCAACTTTAGCGGGGCTGGAAGTGTGGATAATATGCTGGGCTACTACCTAGCCAACCAAACACTAACGGGCTCGCTGAGCATAGTGGCTGACAAGGTGGATATGAATAAGCTAATGGGAACGAGTGCTACAACAGATACGGCTAGTGCTGCAGCCAGCACAGAGCCGTTTGTGGTGCCAAATAATCTGGACCTGGAGCTAAAAACGACGATAGGTTCGCTGAAGTATGATGACATAGTGATCAACAATATGAGTGGTGGTGTGGCGCTGCGCAATGAGGCGGCTATACTGAAAGAGCTAAGTGGTAAAACACTGGATGGTAGTTTCAGGATGAGTGGTACGTATAGTACAAAGGTGAGTAAACGTCAGCCTGATATAGCATTTGACTATACGGTGGCGGCAGTGGATGTACAGAAGACGTATGCGGCTTTTCCGACGATACAGAAGATGATGCCTATAGGTAAGTATGTGACGGGCAAGGTGAACTCGAACCTGACGATGACGGGCAAGCTGAATGGAGATATGACACCAGACCTGAACACACTATCGGGCAAGGGAGATATGATGTTTGTGACGGGCACGCTGAGTAATTTTCCGGTATCGGACGAGCTAGTGGAGCAGCTGAAGTTGCAGCAGTTTAAGGTGATAAACCTGAAGGATATGAAGCTGTTTTACACCTTCAAGGATGGACGAGTGATAGTGGACCCATATAAGATGAAGATAGGCACAGATGTGGAAGCTGAGGTGGCGGGTAGTCATGGTTTTGACCAGACGCTGAAGTATGGCGCTAATGTGGCCGTGCCAAGAGCTGCGCTAGGCACAGCGGCAAATACGGTGGTGAACAATTTGGTGGGGCAGGCAGCTAGCAGAGGTGTGCCTATAACACTGGGTGAGAAGGTGAACTTTACGGTGAATATAACGGGCACAGTGACAAAACCTAAGGTGGAGACAGACCTGAAGAACCAGGCAAACAATGCACTGAACAACATAAAAGATGAGATAAAGAAAGAGGTGCAGAAGAAGGTGGATAGTGTGAAGACTGTGGTAAAGGACACTGTGAAAGCCATAAAAACACAGGTGGTGAATGAGGCAAAAGACGAGCTGAAGAAGCAACTAAGCGGGGAGAGCGATAAGAAGCCAGAAGAGGCAGTGAAGGGTGCCGCAGAGAAAGCTAAAGAAGGGCTGAAGGGCCTGTTTAATAAGAAGAAATAGCCGAGGCGTAGCAGCACTAGTGGTTACTACGAGCTCTGGCAGAAGTATCTACAACGGCAGGTTTGATTTTTATTTTAAGGTCGCCAACGTCTCGGAGTGAACACTCGGGACAGGCGGCCTTAATATTTGTGAACTCTAGCCAAGTGCCATCGGGAGCCTCGTTGATTTCTTTGAGGATGCCCATGGGCAGGAGGAAGTTGTTGGCGGTGAGGTTTACCTCTTTGGCTGGTGTTTTGGCCTTGAGTGTAAACTGTTTGATAGTGTATGGGTATGCATATAGTGAATTGGGGAAGTAGACTGATAGTTTGTTTTGGGAGAGGATGGTTTTTTTGTAGGCTTCATCGGTTTGGATATTGCCGAGGCGAGCGAGCGGTTTTGGGATGCTATCGGAAGACCAATAGAGTGTTTTGATGATTTTGGAAGTTTTGGCATTGAGTATGGCGAGGCGCATTTGTTTGTCTTTGGAGGGGTAGGGCATAGCCATTATGGTAAGCGTATCGCCAATGAGCTCGGGTGTGCCTATGCGGAGGCTTTTATCGAGTACTTTGAGTTTGTAGTTGGCTGGTTTTTGGGCGGGGTTGTATATCTGAATGATGTTGTATCCGCCATTGAAGAGGAGTAGGGTGTCTTTTCGGCTGCACCATTTGTTGGAGACAAAGAAAGAGTCTGTTTGGGCCAAGGTAGCAGACAATGGTAGCGAAATGATGAGCGAAATGAGTGAGCCAGCGAGTATGCGAGGTATAGTCATATATTAGTGCCGTGAGTAGCGAAAATAGTGTTTATAAAGGGTAAAGGGTAAGAATAATGTGGGTGTGGTAATGAAAAAAGCCCACCCGCAGCGGGTAGGCTTTGACTATCAAGTAGTTATACTTATTAGAAGTCTTGTTTAGCAACGCCGTCTTTGATGGCTTGTAGTGCTTTGGCTTCGCCCATGATGGCAGCCATTTTGTTTCCTTTGCCATCGTGACCAGTAGCCATGTAACCACCTTTTGCAGTGCGAGTGATAACCGCATCGTGCATTGGTACATCTTTTTCTTTAGTCTTGAGGCAGTATGCTTTGATCATTTTTGAAGTGTCCATTTTGTTATTGTTTAGCGTGTTAAAAAATCAAAAGTTGATAATGCGATACAATTTACGGATTTTTAGTATGATTGTATCATAATGATGAGAAAAAAATAAAACCTGCATGACTATTTGGGTAGCATGCAGGTTTGGTAATAAGATGGGAAAATGAAGAGTGGTAGCAACTAGAGCTTGCCTTGTTGACGACGGTAAGTATCATAACCTTCGTCTTCCATGCTGGCATAAACGAGGCACCAGTGACCAAGGAGGCAAAGCGCCCAAGCAGCGATAGTCCAAGCGTGCCAAGGATAAGCCCAACCTTCAACGCCTTTGTCGTAAAACATACAAGAAAGGATAGTGGCAATGGTAAATACCACTGTGTGCAGCATGAACATTGACTTTTGTTTAGCAGTAGGTTTTATCTTTTTTGGCATTTTTCTAGTATTTAACGTGCACAAAGATAAAGCAGTAGGTTGAAATACAAAATAAGAGTTTGCAGGAATGTGGAAAAAGGAGTGGAGGTAGATGAATTCGGGGCTTTCCATTATATTTACGCTCACAACACCAGTTCAATCGGATACGTCATGTCAACTATTGTAACACGGACTTCATTAATAATCAGGTATTTTATGGTGGCACTGTTTGTAATAGTGTCTCCAGTAGCATCTCAGGCACAATATGATGATGAGACATTATCGTATGATGAGTTTTACAGAGGTTTGGCACCGTATGGGCAATGGATAGAGGATGAGCGTTATGGGTATTTGTGGTCGCCAGATGTGGAGACGACATTCAGGCCATATTATACTAATGGTCATTGGGTGATGACGGATTTTGGTAATACATGGGTTTCGGACTATGCATGGGGATGGGCATGCTTTCATTACGGTCGTTGGTTGTATGACTCATATTATGGCTGGTTATGGAAACCGGGTAAAAATTGGGGGCCAGCATGGGTAAGCTGGCGACAAAGTGAAGGATATTATGGATGGGCTCCACTAAGTCCAGCATATAGTAGTAAAGAAGGTGTTGCGGCATATAGCTGCCCATCGGACTGGTGGATATTTTTGCCAGCTCAGTATTTGCATTCTGGCAACTATTATCGTTATTGGTATGGGCCCAATGGTAACACGGATATGCTGAAGAGCACAAATGTAGTGACCAACACACTAAATACAGGTAAGGTGAATTATATATTGGGGCCATCGGAAAAGCACGTAGCAGCAGCGACAGGTAAGCCTGTGAAAAAGTATATTTTGCAGCACTCTACTAGCCGCACTACCAGGATACATAATGAGCTAGTGAGTATGTATAGACCCATACAGATACCACCGAGTGCAGTGAAAGGAAATAAGAACCCTATTCCACAGGATGCGATGAGTGCGCCTTGGCCAGTGAAAGGGCCTGAGAAGCTGAGTGCCAATAATGGTGCAGAGCCACCATTTAGAGTGTCTATGAAGCAGGGGAAAGTGGAGAAGGCACTGGTGCCAGGAATATCGGTGAATCCGACGGCAGAGCCAGAGGAAAAGAAAATGAGGGCAGATAATCCGTATGAGTGGGAAGCTGGGCGCCAGGTGAAACAAGAATATACGCCAAGACCTAAACCTGCTGCCAAACAAGAGGCTCCTAAACAGCCGCCAAGCAAAAGAAAGAGAACGCAACAAAGCAAATAGTTGATAGCGCAGTTTGATTTTAACATCTGTAGCAGCCTATTAGCGTAATTTTGTCGGCACATGAGTAAATGGATTTCAGTTCTTGCCATTGGGTTAATGTCGATATTAGCTGTTGGCTGTGCCAATATATCTACGCCAACGGGAGGCAAAAAAGATGTGACACCACCAAAACTAGTAGCGGTGGTGCCAGCAGACTCTAGCACAAGTGTAACCGCCTCGAAACTGGAGTTGTATTTTGATGAATTTATAACGGCAGGTGATGCATCGAAAGAGGTAGAGGTAGCACCTATTTTGCCAGTGCCTGCAGAGGTTGTGGTGAAGGGGCGCAAAGTGACTGTGAAATTTCCGGATAGCTTGCTAGAGGCAAATACTACTTACAGGGTTTCTCTAGGCAACCTGATAAAGGATGTGCATGAGGGCAATGTGTTTGCTGGATATACCTATACATTTAGTACTGGTAGTTATTTTGACTCGCTAGAGGTGAGCGGCAGGGTATGGAATGCGGCTACAGGACTACCTGATACACAATCGGTTTTTGTGCTACTCTATGATGTGGCAACAAGTGATAGTGCAGTGGTGCAAAAGAAGCCCAGATATGCGGTGAAGGCAGATAATAATGGTATGTTCAGGTTTGGAGGGCTGCCAGCAAGGAAATTTAGGATATATGGGCTGAAGGATGAAAATAAGAACCTGACCTATGATGGTGGAGCTGAACTGATAGCCTTTGCTAACGATGTGGTGGAGCCCAGCAGAAAGTTTGAAAAAGGTGTGGAGTTGAGATTGTTTAGAGAAGAAGTGCTGCATGTGGGCAGTGATACTGCGGTAAGTAAAAGCAGTGGTAAAGGATTGAAGAAGAAAGGCATGCAGACCGATACGGGGTTTGTGATGAAGGTGAATGTAGATACCAGTGATGTGAACAAGCGCTCGTTTAATGCGGCAGACTCTATAAAGATAGGTTATCCGAAAGGTGCAAGGGTAAATGTGGCAGGCGTGACACTGCAACAAGTAATGGATGGGAAAGCTGTAGCTATAACTGCTACTAAGCGAGTGGACAGTAATAGACACCTGCTGATAGTGAAAGCGGCAATGAAGGATGATGCTAAGTATAAACTAACGCTAGATAGTGCAACAATAGCCGATACTAACAGTAGGGCTAACGCTATGACAGCATTTAACTTTAGCACGTATAGAGAGGAAGAATATGGTAAGATAGACTTGATAGTGCCTGAGCAGTATCTGGGGCAAAACAAAGGTGCACAACACTTGCTGCTGATAAAGGCAGGGGCAGACACTGTGGGGGTAATAACTATAGAAGAGGCTACAGTGAAGCTTAGAAAGCTAAGACCAGCTGTATATACCTTTTATGTAATAGTGGATGAAAATGGGAACGGCAAATGGGATAGTGGCAACTTGTTTGACAAAAAACAACCTGAATATGTGATAGCCTCGCCAGCAAGTGTGGACTTGAGGGCGGGCTTTGATTATATTACTGATTTTGAGCCCAAAACAAATAATAAAAACACCTCTGAGCCCAAGAATAAACCAAGTGTGGGTAAGGAGGATAAAAAGTAAACTATGATAAGGCATACAATAATAGCAGGGCTGCTGCTGAGCAGTGTAGTGGCTACGGCACAGCAGCAACGCATGACACCAGAGACATTATGGAGTCTGCACAAAGTGTCGGGTAATAGTGTGAGCAGAAATGGTAAGTATGTGTATTACTCTACGCGGACTGTAAACTGGAGGACAGAAAAAAGCACTACGCATGAGTATAGGATAGACCTAGCCAATGATAGCCGCAAAGAGATAACGACAGAAAGTGGCAGAGTGGTGACCCAGCGCTATGATAATGCCTGGTATGCCTATTATGAAAATACATTGCTGAAAAGCACAGATAGCGGCAACACCTGGAAAGAGATATTCAACAATCTGGGTAATGCGGAGAACGTGTGGGTGTCGCCTGATGGGAAATATGTAGCTTTCTCTAAAGAGGTGCTGATAAAGCCGATGAATGGCACTGATATATACTCAGATCTGCCATCGACAACAGCTAAGGTGTACACAGACCTGAACTACAGACATTGGGATACATGGGAAGACGGCAAATTCTCTCACATATTTGTAGCCGACATAAAAGAAGGCAAAGTAAAGGACATAATGGAAGATGAGCCTTTTGACTGTCCACAGAAGCCATTTGGAGGAGCCGAAGACTTGGTATGGGCACCAGATAGTAAGGGGTTTGTGTATGTGTGCAAGAAGAAATATGGCAAAGAGTATGCAACGAGTACCAATACAGACTTGTATTACTACAACGCTGCTACGGGCAAAACGGCCAACTGGACGGAAGGGATGAACGGCTATGATACACAGCCACAGTTTAGCAGCGACGGTAGGAAAATAGCGTGGCTAAGCATGGCGCGCGATGGCTATGAAGCAGATAAGAATGATATAGTGGTGATGGACGTAATGTCTAAGCGTAAGATAAACGTGACCTCTAAATGGGATGGCACAGCTGAGGGTTTTGTGTGGAGCCCACTTGGTGAGCGCATATACTTTAATGCGCCCTATGAAGGAACAGTGCAACTGTTTGACGTAGAGCTACCAAAATCGGATAGGGATAATGCGGTGGTGAACAACATCACTAAAGGGAAATGGGATGTGAATGGTATAGTAGGTATGGCTAATGGAGAAGTAATAGTATCTAGATGTGATATGAACCATGCCAGCGAACTATATGCTGTGAAGCCTAAATATGGTGATATGAGGCAGATAACACATGAGAATGACGATGTGTATGCTGGCATAGCCATGAGCAAAACGGAGTTGAAGACCTTTAAAACACCTGATGGTGCTAGCCTGAGAGCGTGGGTAATCTATCCGCCGGACTTTGACCCGGCCAAAAAGTACCCCACACTGCTCTATTGTCAAGGTGGGCCACAGTCGCCATTGTCTCAGTTTTATAGTGTGAGATGGAATTTTCAGTTGATTGCAGCGCAGGGATATATAGTGGTGGCACCCAACAGGCGTGGTATGCCAGGCTGGGGTGTGCAGTGGAACGAGGCAATAAGCAGGGACTGGGGTGGACTGCCGATGCAAGATTACCTGACGGCAATAGATGAGATGAGTAAAAATAGCTATGTAGACAAAAATAGACTAGGATGTGTAGGTGCCAGTTATGGAGGCTATAGTGTGTTTATGCTAGCAGGCATGCACAACAATAGATTTAAGTCTTTTATAGCACACGATGGTCTGTTTGACCTCAAGAGTTGGTATGGCACAACAGAAGAATTATGGTTTGCTAACTGGGATATAGGTGGCCCGTATTGGAAACAACCTGTGCCCGCTAGTTATGACAAGTTTAATCCGAGTAATTTTGTGAACAAGTGGACGGCACCTATCATGATTATACAAGGTGGGCTAGACTTTAGGGTGCCAATAGAGCAGGGTTTAGAGGCTTTTCAGGCAGCTAAACTTCATAATGTAAAGTCTAAGCTTTTGTATTTGCCTAATGAAAATCACTGGGTATTGCATCCGCAAAATGGAATAGCGTGGCAGCGTGAGTTTTTTAAATGGCTAGATGAGACCTTGAAATAGAAGGATGCATGAAATAGTAAAGGCCCCAACTTAATAAGATTGGGGCCTTTACTATTGTAAGATGTTTAGTTCTTAGTTTGAGCTATTATCTTCTGAGTTAACCAACTCATTTACAAACTTAGCTACTGCAGCTATGCGAGCATGATTGAGCGCATAGTGGATGAATTTACCATCGCGCTCAGTGATTACGATGTTAGCACGACGAAGGATAGCAAGGTGCTGAGAAGCAACTGATTGCTCTAAGCGAAGCTTTACATAAATGTCAGTAACATTCATGCGTTTGTTTTCTTCAAGCAGTTTAACTATCTGCTGACGGAGTTTGTGGTTGATTGCTCTTAGAGTCATAGCTGCATTCTTAACAGCTACATAATCCAACTTGATTTGTTCGTTTGAACTTTTGATTACCAGAGTGTTTGCTGATACCGTCGTTTCCATTAAAATTTAAATTTACTGTGTTAATTGTTTAAAATCTTCTTACTATCCTAATTCAGTCTGAAAGAATCATTTTGAATACGTTGCAAACATACTTAATTAAAACGATATGAAAATGAAAGAGCCGAATTAAAAAGTTAACATTGAGTTAAAATGAGTTTGAAATTTGGTAATGTAATGACGTAAGTCGTTGATTATCAGCTACTTATGTGTGAAAACCTGCTTCAAATACATCGGCGTACTTTTCATTACATCTGCAAATATTCCTTGTTTAAAAAAGCTGTGTGCAATTTCGCTCCAATAATCATAAGAAAATGTTACATCTGTTGATATTGGCTTATTTTTAACTGAGAGTTTAAAATTTTCCAAATCTGCTATATCGGTAATAATATGGACATTTTCTATTTTCTGTAGTGTATTTATCAAATCATTGGCTAAAATGTGGGTTGGTTCTGTTACACATTCGTTGTTAGTGTTATAGGTGGCGGTGAAGAATTCGCCCTCACGAGCTACCAAAGCAACAGTAATGAGCTGGGCATCATGTGACGATGAGTGGCTAGCTGCAATAAGGTGCAAACGATTGTTGCATATAAGCGGAATATCTAAAGCATAGCATATCCCTTTGGCGGATGCCATAGCTATACGGAGGCCAGTGTAGGAGCCTGGGCCAGCACAGACAGCAACAGCTTTGATATCTGCCATTTTAATGTTATTAGCTGCCAATGCTTGCTCTATTTGTATATTAATAGTTGCAGCGTGGTTTCTGTTCTCTGTGCTACTAATAAGGGTTAGCAGCTTGCCGTTGAGACTCAGCGCTACGCCACACACATCAGTAGCAGCATCGAGGTGTAATATGTAGTCCATAAAAATTGGGTGCAAATGTACGACGCATTACATTTGTGATTATGGAAAAGAAAATCATAAATACAGAGCATGCACCAGCGCCTATCGGCCCATATAATCAGTCGGTAATGGTGGGTAATTTATTGTTTGTATCGGGGCAGATAGCACTAGACCCGCAAAGTGGGCAACTGGTGACTGGCGGAGTGAAGGCAGAAGCAGAGCAGGTGATGAAGAATCTGGAGGCGATACTAACTGCAGCTGGTATGACGTTTGAAAATGTAGTAAAATCTACAATATTTTTGATGGATATGGGACAGTTTGGCGTGGTGAATGAGGTTTATGGTGCCTATTTTGCTACAAATGCGCCTGCGCGCGAAACGGTGCAGGTGGCAGGCCTGCCTAAAGGTGTGCAGGTGGAGATAAGTGTAATAGCCAGCAAGTAATAAGTAGGTTGATAAATTTAATGAATATGGGCGTGAATCGATGATGATCGAGATACGCCCATGTTGTTAGTATTAATATGTGATTAAGCCTTTTTTTGTTCTTTGGCCCAAGCATCCTTGAGAGAAACAGTGCGATTGAATATGAGTTTGCTGTTGGTGCTATCGGTATCTACACAGAAATAACCTTTGCGCATAAATTGGAATCTTTCGCCAGGTTGTGCTGTGAGTAAACTTGGCTCTATATATACGCTTGGTAGTACTTGCAGAGAGTCGGGGTTGATATATTCTTTAAAGTCTCCATCTTCATTTGATGGATTTTCGACCCTAAACAATCGATCGTAAATGCGCACCTCGGCAGTGGCCGCATGTGGCACGCTAACCCAATGAATAGTACCTTTAACGTTGAGTCCGCTAGTGTCGTTGCCGCTTTTACTTTCTGGTATATAGCTGCAGTGAACTTCTATGACATTGCCATCCGCGTTCTTTTTGCAACCCTCACATTTTACTATGTAAGCGTTTTTGAGTCTTACCAGATTGCCTGGTGCGAGTCGGAAGTATTTTTTAGGCGCTTCTTCCATAAAGTCTTCTCGCTCTATCCACAATTCTTTGCTAAATGGGACTGTGCGGGTGCCACTGTTGGGGTCTTCTGGGTTATTTTCGGCAATGAAGTTGTCAGTTTGACCATCTGGATAGTTGGTAACTATCAGTTTGATAGGGTCTAGCACTGCCATTACTCTATTGGTGGTTTTATTGAGTTGCTCTCTAACACAGAATTCGAGCAAACCAATATCTACTATGTTTTCTCTTTTGGCAATGCCTATAGTTTCGGAGAAGTTGACAAGAGCCTCTGGTGGATATCCGCGTCTTCTCATTCCACTAATTGTTGGCATACGAGGGTCGTTCCAGCCAGAGACATGTTTTTCATTAACTAATTGCAGCAGCTTTCGTTTGCTCATGACCGTATAGGTGAGGTTGCGTCTTGCAAACTCGAACTGACGAGAAGGGAAAATACCTAGCTGCTCAATAAACCAATTATAAAGTGGTCTGTGATGAATGAACTCGAGTGTGCATATAGAGTGGGTGATCTCTTCTATACTATCGCACTGACCGTGTGCAAAATCGTACATGGGATAAATACACCATTGATTTCCAGTGCGGTGGTGATGCTCGTGCTTGATTCTGTACATTAGCGGGTCGCGCAACAATAGATTTGGGTGAGCCATATCAATTTTGGCACGTAGGGTTTTTTCTCCATCTTTAAATTTGCCTGCTCTCATATCGGCAAATAGTTGCAGGTTTTCTTCTATGCTTCTATCTCTGAAAGGGCTATTGATGCCGGGCGTAACAGTAGATCCTTTTTGAGCGGCAATCTCCTCGGCAGTGCTATCATCTACATAAGCCAATCCTTTTTTGATGAGCGTAACTGCAAATTGATATAAAGTTTCGAAGTAATCGGAAGCGTATAATTCATTGTCCCAGGTGAAACCTAGCCATTTGATGTCATTTTTTATACTCTGCACATATTCTGTTTCTTCGGTAGTGGGGTTAGTGTCGTCGAAACGCAGATTGCATTTGCCATTATACTTTTTTGCCAATCCGAAATTGAGGCAGATAGAAGCTGCATGACCAATATGTAAGTAGCCATTAGGTTCGGGTGGGAAGCGGGTGTGCACCCTGCCATTGTGCAGCCCGGCTGCTCTATCACTTTCTATAATTTCTTCCAGAAAATTAAGGGATTTCTCTTCGCTCATTTTGAATGCCTATATGATTGCAAATGTAAGCAGATTGCGTGCTTGTGACACCAGCATGTGCAGTATGTGGTGCTAAAAGAGTTATTATGGTGTATTTTGTAGGCTGAAAATGAATAAGAATAGTAGTTTAAGGTTAGGTTTTGTGTGCCATCCGTATCATAGAGGTGGTGTAACCAGATGGATGGCAGATGCAGCTATATATGCAGCAAAAAATGGGTATGAGGTTTATTTTGTGACAGTAATACCTAAAGTGCCATTCTACTCATCGGGTGGGAGGGAGACTATGTATGAATTAATGGCACCATACGCCAACATCATGCGGCTAGTAACAAAGGCTGCAGGACATGAATTTGAGCTGGGCAGCGAGGCTTATAGGATGGATGTATATAGGCGACTCATTAAAGAACAAGTGCCCAATGGAACCTATCTAATACCCTCTGACGACAAAGGTGTGTGGGATGCAGTAGGCTCGCTAACACAGAAGTATGCAATGGTGGGGGTGCTACATGGAGATCAGGATTACTACTATGAGCGGGCAAGAAACCATGCTCGACATTTAACAGTATGTGCTACGGTGTCGGGGAGGATAG
Source organism: Asaia bogorensis (assembly GCA_943367855.1). GTDB lineage: Bacteria > Bacteroidota > Bacteroidia > Chitinophagales > Chitinophagaceae > Nemorincola. The sequence continues at coordinate 20,126 of CALRKH020000054.1, forward strand.
AGGCAAAGCTAAGAGGTGCCAATCCGGGAATAGCTAATGAACGTATATTTAAAATACCCTGTGGCATATTGCTGAGAGCAGGACACAGGGTAGAAAATAGAAGTGGCAGGGGCGTGGAGCTGGCATTTGTGGGTAGACTGACTGATTATGAAAAGCGTGCGTATGATTTGGTGAATATAGCAGCCGAGCTACATAAAAATGATGTGCCATTTCACCTTACCATAGCTGGCAATAGTGCGGAATCGGCAGTGGATTTTGGAGGTCAGTTTGGAGCAGTGGGCTGTGGTGATATGGTGACATTTTTGGGATGGCAAGATGCTGATAGTGTAGCTAAGCTGTTGTTGAAAACAGACATATTGTTATTGACATCTAACTCGGAAGGAATGCCAATAGTGATGATGGAGGGATTGGCTGCTGGAGCGGGTTTTGTAGGCACGAGGGTGAGTGGTATTGAGGATTATGAACATTCGGACTATGGTGGCTATTGTTTTGGGGTGTATGGTGTAGGTGAGGTGAAAGATGCGGTGCAAGAGATAATAAGAATAGCTCAGGTGCCTAAAGCAGAACGAAGTGCAAAAGCCAGACAACTAGCTGAAGAAGAGTTTGGGATGGGTGTGTGTGTAGATAGATATATAGCCGCTATAGAAAGTGTGTCGGTATGTGCAGAAGGAGACTGGGGGACAGACCTAGGGTTGGTAGGCAAGGTGACTTCGGCGGTGAGGGCTAGGGTGCGGAAGATGAAACTGATGGTAGGTAGGTAATGAAACAGCCCTTCGGTGAAGAAGGGCTGAGTATGATGTTTGTATGTAATGTCAATTACATTTTCCAGTCGTCCATGCTGCTATCATTGATAGAGTTGTGTGAGTTGACGGCAGGTGGGTGTCCTTCTTCGTTGTCTTGATCGTGGTTGAAGGCATCGAAGTCGAAGTTTGGCATGAGGTCGGTCTTAACGTAGTTGATAGTTTCGGTAAGGCCGGCTAGGAATTTATTGAAGTCTTCTTTATACAAAAACATTTTGTGACGGTCATATCCATTGTCATCGAAGCGTTTTTTGCTTTCGGTAATGGTTATGAAATAGTCATTGCCACGAGTGGCGCGTACATCAAAAAAATAGGTTCTGCGTTTCCCAGCCTTTATCCGTTTGCTATACATGCTCTCGTTACGGCTGTCGCCCCTATTGTCGTCAAATTGTTTGTTATCGTAGCTCACAAAATCTGTTTTTAGAGATGAATCGGTCACAAATTTAATTAATCGCATGAAGTAACCAAATAATTCCGAGTGTGGAAGTGGTGTAAGGCGTGATAAAAGGCTGTAAGAAACTAGTAAATATGTAGGTGTATATACACGAAGTAGATAGTATAATAGGTGATGGATAACGGGTGGTTTGCTGATAGATAGCTATAATATAAGGTAAGAGTGCGAATGAGATAGGTAGCCATTGACCAATATCAATTATATTTGTTGGCATGAAAGTTGTCATTTTTGCTGGAGGCCGAGGAACCAGAATTTCTGAGGAGTCGGCACTGCGCCCAAAGCCTATGATTGAGATTGGCGGTAAGCCAATACTGTGGCACATAATGAAGATATATGCTGCATATGGTCATACGGAGTTCATAGTATGTTTGGGATATAAGGCTCATCTTATAAAGGAGTATTTTGTCAATTACTTTTTGCACAATGCTGATATAACAGTGGACCTATCTAACAATAGTGTTGAGGTTCATAAGAATTCGGCAGAGCCTTTTAAAATATCTCTGATAGATACTGGGCTGGACACAATGACCGGAGGAAGATTGAAGCGGGTGTTGCCGTATGTGGGCAATGAAACTTTTATGCTGACCTATGGAGATGGAGTGAGCGATGTGAATGTGGATGAGTTGGTAGCTTTTCATAGGAAGAGTGGTAAAATATGTACCATGACTGCGATACAGGCAACGAGCAGGTTTGGCGTGATAAAAATGGAGGATGATGGGTTAATAGATAGTTTTGAAGAGAAGCCAGCTGACTCTGGTACTTGGATAAATGGAGGATTTTTTGTGGTGGAGCCAGAGATAGCAAAATACCTGCATGATGATGCAGATGATATAATGTGGGAAAGACAACCTATGAATGACCTGGCAGGAGATAAGCAAATAGCTGCATATAAACACCATGGTTTCTGGAAGTGTATGGATACCCTACGGGATAAGGAAGAACTAGAGCAAATGTGGCAAAGCGACCCTCTATGGAAAAAGTGGTAAGTATGGAATACCTGCGTAGTATATATGCGGGTAAGA
>CALRKH020000055.1:0-22241 GCA_943367855.1 Asaia bogorensis
AAAGAAGCACCACCTATGCCGTCTTTGCCTGTAGAGGCACCGACGATAAAGACTGGGTTGCCAACACCATGCGATGTAGCAGAAACGGTTTGGCCGACCCTAACAACGCCAACGCTCATAGCATTAACCAGAGGGTTGGTTTGGTAGCAGCTTTCGTAGTAAACCTCGCCTGCAACTGTGGGCACGCCAAAGCAGTTGCCGTAGTGGCCAATGCCTTTTACCACTCCTTTAATAAGCCATCTTGTTTTTGGGTTGTCGACCTTACCAAAACGAAGAGAGTTGAGCGAAGCTATAGGGCGAGCACCCATAGTAAAGATATCACGATGAATGCCACCTACACCAGTAGCTGCACCTTGGAAAGGCTCAATGGCAGAAGGGTGGTTGTGGCTTTCTATTTTGAAAACGCAACCCCAGCCATCGCCAATATCTACTAGACCAGCGTTTTCTTCGCCAGCTTTTACGAGTAGTTTATCGCCATCTCTGGGTAGTGTTTTGAGCCAGGTAATGGAGTTTTTGTAGCTGCAATGTTCACTCCACATAACGGAGTACATGGCTACTTCGTTGAAATTGGGTGTGCGGCCCAGTATTACTTTTATTTTTTCGAATTCGTCTTCGCGAAGGCCCAATTTGAGGGCTTGCTCCAATGTAGCTTGCATGGGCGTAAAAATACAATGAAAAAGCTCACGTTATAATGTGGTTATCGCTATTTAGCATACAACTTTGATAATTATTGCCATTGTAATGTCCAAAAAGTTACCACTTTACTTTCATTTTGACTAAAAATCGGTTAAAACTTACCACTTTGGCTGAATTTTGGCGAAAAAATAAAGATTTGGCATTTTTAGAAATTGGTAATATCTTTATTCTCTGAAAGTAAGTACAGAAGCGGTTTTCGGAGGTTATTAACTACAATCCACAGTAATTCACACGTAATCCACACTGCTTTTTAGATTTTGTTAGATTTTGATGTTCCTTGACCGCTAGAATCCACTACAGTATTGACTTGTGATATTTTCCTCTATATGTGGATAAATTTGTTGGGCGTTTCTGGTGTCTAATTGTGGGAGGTTTTGTTACTTTGTGGTAGTAATTAATCCTTTCTATTGCAAAAATGACCAGTTTTTTTGGTGAAAATGAGATTGCAGTGGACTCTAAAGGCAGATTCTTGCTTCCGGCTAAGATAGCGAAGCAGATAGCCGAAGGGTACGGGGAGAAATTTGTTATGAATCGTGGTTTTGAGAAGTGTGTGACCATCTACACGATGGATGTGTGGAATGTGATTTATAGCAAAGTGTCGAAGCTCAATGATTTCAAAGAAGACGTGCGCAAATTCAAGCGTTTGTTTTTGAATGGAGCTACTATAGTGGAGCTAGACACGGCAGGCAGACTGCTGGTGCCAAAGCCACTACTAGAATATGCTGGCATAGACAGAGAAGCAGTATTGACAGCACAGGGTAGTAAGTTGGAGTTGTGGAAGAAAGAAAACTATTTTGGCTTTATAGATAACAACTCTGCGGGATTCAGTGATTTGGCTGAGTCTGTAGCAAATGATTACGGTAACCCATTCGACGGACTTTAGTATGGAGCAATTAAATAATTACCACACTACCGTACTGTTGAACGAGGCGGTGGCAGGGCTGGCAATAAAGCCAGACGGCGTGTATGTGGACGCCACCTTTGGCGGTGGTGGGCACAGCAGGCTGATACTGGAACAGCTGGGTCCCAATGGTAAGTTAATAGCCTTTGATCAGGATGCTGATGCATGGCGCAACAAGCCTGATGACAGCAGGCTGATACCTGTGACTGAGAACTTTAGATACATGAAGCGTTTTTTGCGGATGTATGGTTGTAGTGAGGTGGATGGGATATTGGCAGATTTGGGTGTAAGTTCTTTTCAGTTTGATACGGCAGATAGAGGGTTTTCTATCAGGTATGATGGCCCGCTTGATATGCGTATGGATAAGCGGTGTGTGCTGACAGCGGCAGAAGTGCTACATAGCTATAGCGAAGCAAAGCTGCACCAGATGTTTGAGCAATATGGTGAGGTGCGCAACTCGCGCCAGCTAGCCAAACACTTGGTGGCGAGCAGGCAAGCAAGAAAGATGCAAACTATAGCTGAGCTAAAAGCGGTGCTAGGGAGTGTGATGAAAGGGAATCCGAACAGGTATCTGGCACAGGTTTTTCAGGCACTGCGCATAGAGGTAAATGATGAACTAGGGGCGCTGAAAGACCTGCTGCAACAGTCGGCAACGAGCCTGAAGCCAGGCGGTAGATTGAGTGTAATATCGTTTCACTCGCTGGAAGACAGGCTGGTGAAACACTATATGAAAAAGGGCAGATGGGATGAACCAGCATGGAATGAAACCCCAGAACCTGCACCATTGAAACCTATAAATGCAAAGCCAATAGAGCCGAGCGAAGAGGAGATAAAAAGAAACCCCAGATCGAGAAGTGCACTGCTGAGAGTGGCAGAAAGAAAAATGGAATAAAAGAAGTGATATAAAAACAAAGTGACCAACTGAATATGGTATGAGTAACGAGGAAACACATATAGAGCAAGAGGTGCCTGCGGCTGAAGTGCAGACACAGAAGCCCAAAGGCGACTGGCGCTCTGTGGTGGAGAAGATGTCGTATAAAGCGATAGTGAATAACATACCCTTTTTGGCCTTTCTGGTGTTGCTGTGTGTGTGGTATATAAGTAATAGTCAGCAGGCGATAGATGCACAGCGAGAAATAGCTGCCAAGAATAAAGAGCTGAAAGAGCTGAGGTGGAAGTATATGGATGTGCAAGCGCAACTGATGTATGTGAAAACAGAAACACAAGTGATGAAGAATGCAGAAAAGCTAGGGTTGAAACCATCTCTGCTGCCTGCATATAAAATAAAGGGTAAATAGAAAAGCAATGGACGTTCGTAGCGACATACGGTTCCGGGTATACGTGGTTTTCACGTGTATTTGCCTGCTTGGGTTGGCGGTTATAATAAAAGCTGCTTTGATCCAAGTGCAGGAGGGGCCACGCCTTAGGGCTATGTCGAGGGACATGCATACCAGATTTGACCTGCTACCAGCTGAGCGAGGAAACATACTGAATGAGGATAACACGTTGCTGAGCTCGTCTATACCAGAGTTTGATGTGCATGTTGACTTTTCAGTAATACACGCAGATACATTTGCTGCAAAGATTGATACGTTGAGCCGCTGTCTTGCTGCATTGTTTTGGCAGACTGGCAAAACATCGGAGCAATTCAAAGAAGAATTTGTGCGTGCATACGATAATGAGAATAAGTATTACCTGCTGGCAAGAAAGCTGAAGTATTATGAATATGAGGCGTTGCGAGGATTCCCGATATTTAATAAAGGGAAAGCGCATGGTGGATTTATAGCTGAAGCGAGAGAAAAGAGGAAGCTGCCCTATGGTAAGCTTGCAAGGCGTACGATAGGGATTTTTAGGGATAGTAATATAACTGGACTGGAGGCTAAGTATAACAAAGAGCTGAAGGGAGAGAATGGGCGCAGGGTGGTGCAGAAGGCTACTGGTGGAGTGTGGGTGCCTGTGGATGGTAGTGAGGTGGACCCTAGAAATGGCAGGGATATAGTAACTACGCTAGACATGGACTTGCAGAACGCGGCCTACCATGCGCTGCTAAGCAAGCTAGAGGAGTTTGAGTGCATGTATGGTACATGCATAGTAATGGAGACGAGTACGGGTAAAATTCGTACGCTGGTGAATCTGGGTAGGCAGAAGGATGGCAGCTATGACGAAGACTTTAACTATGCAACGATACCTACGGAGCCAGGATCTACCTTTAAACTAGCAACGCTGACAACGCTGCTGCACGACAAGAAAATAACTGTAGATGATATAGTGAATATATCTGGTGGTACTCAACAGTTTGGGAATAGGCTAATGAAAGACTCTCACCCAGATGGAAGGCTAGGGGATATGCCGATATGGAAAGCCTATGCCATATCGAGTAATGTGGGTATGGCTAAACTGGCAGATAGATATTATAGAGATAAGCCAACAAAGTTTGTAGAAGGATTGAAGCGATTGAGATTGGACAGATATACTGGTATAGACCTTTTGGGAGAGCGCAAAACATTTATAACTACACCTGGAACTAAGCTGTGGAGCGGAACGACACTGCCCTGGATGGCAACTGGATATGGCGTGCTGATAACACCACTACACACCTGCATGTTGTATAATGCGGTGGCTAATAACGGTAAGATGATGAAGCCCTACCTGGTAAGTGCTATAAAAGAATATGGGAAGGAGGTGAAAGTAATCAGCCCAGAAGTGCTGACTACTCTAGGCGACTCGGCAGTAGTGGCACAGCTAAGGAAATGTACACGAGCAGTGGTGACAGATGGTACGGGTAAAGGTATAGAGTCGCCATACTATACGATGGCAGGTAAGACGGGTACGGCACAGGTGGCTGATAAGGGAATACCCTACTCGGCAGGGGTGTATCAGGGTTCGTATGTGGGTTATATGCCAGCTGACAAGCCTAAGTATACAATATGTGTGGTGATAAGAACAAAGCCACACTCTGCCAACTACTATGGAGGTGTAATAGCGGCACCAGTGTTTAGGATGGTGGCAGACAAGATATTCTCATTGAATATGGGGGCATGGTCGGCGCCGCTAGATAGCCTGGAGCATGCTGGTAAAAACAAGATGCCCGCCAAAGCAGCTACGGCAGCATCTTATAACCTGCTAATGAAGGGCATTAAAAAGAATATAGCACTTAATGCAGAAAGTAAGAATAGCATGATGCAATTGCTAACGGACACAGCAGCAAAGGTGACCACTATAGCGCCTAAGCATGTGTATAGAGGGCAAATGCCTGATGTGGTAGGTATGGCACTGAAAGATGCTGTGTATCTGCTAGAGACATATGGTGCAAGAGTGAAAGTGATGGGTAAAGGTAGGGTGAAAACTCAGTCGGTGCCAGAGGGTACAAAATTGAATAAGGGACAAGAAATAGTATTGCAACTGAGCTAAAATGATACTGCTAAAAGACATATTGAGGGCTATTGAAACAAAGAAGATCTATGGTGATACTGCCATAGAGGTATCTTCTATGTGCATAGACTCCAGACAGGTGATGGCAGGTAGTGTCTTTGTGGCGGTGAATGGTAATACGGTAGATGGTCATGAGTATATAGGTAAAGCATGTGCACTGGGAGCTATAGCTATAGTATGCGAACAAATGCCAGCAGAATTGGTGGCAGGAGTTGTATACGTATTAGTTGCCAACTCGGCACAAGCAGCAGGACAGCTAGCGGATGCTTATTATGGAAGCCCATCGGCAGAGATGAAGGTGGTGGGTGTGACAGGTACTAATGGCAAGACCACAACAGCGACTTTGCTATATAAGCTCTTTGGAGGGTTGGGTTATAAATGTGGTTTGCTATCGACAGTGGTAAACTATATAGGCAATGACGCTGTGCCAGCTACACACACTACACCTGATGCTATATCGGTACATGGGTTTTTGCGTAGAATGGCAGATGCTGGGTGTAGCTATGTGTTTATGGAGGTAAGCTCTCATGCTGTGCATCAGCATAGAGTGGCAGGTGTACGTTTTGCTGGTGGGGTGTTTACCAATATCACACATGATCATCTGGACTATCACAAAACATTTGATGAATATATAAGAGTAAAGAAGGCTTTCTTTGACGGTTTGCCAAAAGGTGCTTTTGCGCTGACAAATGCAGACGATAAGAGAGGTATGGTGATGCTGCAAAACACCGTAGCAGATAGAAAAACCTACAGCCTGAAGGTGCCTGCTGATGTGAAAGGTAAGGTGCTGGAAAATAACCTGACGGGACTAGTGATGCTGGTAGATGGTAAGGAGACACACTTTAGGATGATAGGCACATTTAATGCCAGCAACCTACTGGCAGTGTATGGTGCTGCTACCTTGCTAGGCGAAGATGGTGTGCAGGTGTTGTCTGTGTTGAGTGGGCTACATGGTGTGCCTGGTCGGTTTGAGACATTCATGTCGGCAAAGGAAAAGGTATTGGCAATAGTGGATTATGCACATACGCCGGATGCGCTTATCAATGTGCTTGCAACCATCAATCAATTGAGAACTGGGGGACAACAACTAATATCTGTAGTGGGATGTGGAGGAGACAGGGACAGGACAAAGCGACCAATAATGGGCCAGGTGGCGTGTGAGCATAGTGATAAAGCGATATTGACATCGGACAACCCACGTAGCGAAGACCCAGAGGCGATACTGAGTGAAATGGAAGCTGAGCTGACAGGAGCACAACGTAGGAAATGCCTAAGAATAACAGATAGGAAAGAAGCAATAAAAGTAGCTTGTACGCTTGCAAAAGCTGGAGATATCATATTGATAGCAGGTAAGGGGCATGAGACATATCAGGAAATAAAAGGAATAAAATATCACTTCGACGACCGTGAAACTATTAATGAATTGTTTGAACTACTAAATAGATAATAGCCGTGCTCTACTACTTGTTTACATATTTGAGAGATGTCTTCCAACTGAGTGGGGCTGGGGTGTTTAATTATATCACCTTCAGAGCTGCAATGGCAATTATATTGTCGTTGGTAATATCGTTATTGTTCGGAAAGTCGTTGATAGAGTTTTTGCGCAAGAAGCAAATTGGAGAAACAGTACGTGATTTGGGTTTGGCTGGAGAGGATAAGAAGAAAGGTACGCCGACAATGGGAGGTATTATCATTATAGCATCCATCATCATACCTACTCTGTTGTTTGCGAGAGTATTTAATGTATATATAGTGCTGATGCTGGTTTCTACCTTATGGTTGGGCTTGATTGGTTTTCTGGATGATTACATAAAAGTATTTAGGAAGAATAAAGAAGGGCTTGCTGGTAAGTTCAAAGTATTGGGCCAAGTGGGGTTGGGTGTGATAGTGGGCTTGACTATGTATTATAACAGCCATGTGGTGATAAGCCGAGATGTAACAAATGGAGAGACTGGTATAAAAGGAGTGACTGAACAAATGGAGCCTGGCAAGTATACGCGTAGAGATGATAAAGGAAGGCCACACACGTATGTGAATGTAAGAACAGCAACGACAACAATACCATTTGTGAAGTCGCATGAGTTCAGGTATGAGAAGATAGCATCAATTTTTGGCGAGAAATATGTGCATATACTGACACCGTTAATCTATGTGTTGTTTGTTATTTTCATCATCACGGCAGTATCAAACGGAGCTAATCTGACCGATGGAATAGATGGGCTTGCAACTGGTGTGTCGGCTATAATAGGTATATGCCTGGGCGTGTTTGCTTATGTGTCGGGAAACTATGTATTTGCTGGGTATCTGAATATAATGGATATACCCAACCTGGGTGAGTTGTCTATTTTCATTGGTGCGTTTGTAGGGGCATGTGTAGGCTTTTTGTGGTACAATGCTTATCCGGCACAGGTGTTTATGGGTGATACGGGTAGCCTTGCTTTGGGAGGTATCATAGCATCGCTGGCAATAATTATTAGAAAAGAGTTGTTGATACCGATTATTTGCGGGGTGTTTTTGGTAGAGAACTTATCTGTGATCATGCAGGTATGGTACTTTAAATGGACAAAAAAGAAGTATGGTGAAGGGCGCAGGATATTTCTGATGTCGCCACTGCACCATCATTATCAGAAGAAGCAATATCACGAAGCGAAGATTGTGACCCGTTTTTGGATAGTAGGTATCATGCTGGCCATATTGAGTATAGTAACCTTAAAGCTGCAATAAAGTGAGCATAGAAGCAAAAAAACTGATAATACTGGGCGCCGCTGAGAGTGGCGTAGGTGCAGCATTGCTAGGCAAGCAGCAAGGATGGGATGTGTATGTAAGTGACGGTGGAAAGATAAAGCCACGTTTCAAAAGCACGCTTGATGAGGCAGGTATAGCATATGAGGAAGGTGGACATGACATGGATAGGATACTAGCAGCTGACTGTGTGGTGAAAAGCCCTGGTATAAGCGAAAAGGTGGAGGTGATGAAGCAGGTGCGAGCTAAAGGTATAGAAGTATGCAGCGAGATAGAATTTGGATTTAGGTATAAAGGTGATAGCAAAATAATAGCGATAACTGGTAGCAATGGCAAAAGCACTACTACTATGCTAACCTATACTTTGCTAAAGGACAACGGGATGGATGTGGCATTAGTGGGCAATATAGGATACAGTTTTGCGAGGCAGATAGCAGAGCGACCATGCCAATGGTATGTGATGGAGATTAGCAGTTTTCAGCTGGACGATACGCATACTTTTAGGCCAGATGTAGCGGTGTTGCTGAATATAACGCCTGACCATCTGGATAGGTATGACTATAAGTTTGAACGCTATGCAGCAGCTAAATTCAGGATTGCCAAATTTCAGACGAACAACGACTTCTTTGTTATCAACAAGGATGATAAATCAATACAAGAATTTTCAACTACCCATACTACTAACGCAACAACAATTTATTTCACAATGGACAAAAGCACGATTGGACAAGACGGAGGATTTATTAATGACGGAAAACTGAACATCAACTTTGACGGGGAGCATTTCGACATGTCGATACATGACCTGGCAATAAAAGGGAAACACAATCAATACAACAGCATGGCAGCCGGTATATCAGCCCGAATAGCAGGCATCAGGAAGGAGAAGCTTAGAGAGACGTTTACACGTTTCAAGGGGTTGGAGCACAGGCTAGAGTATGTGGCTACCATACGTGGTGTAGAATTTGTGAATGATAGTAAGGCTACTAATGTGAACTCAGTATGGTTTGCACTAGAGAGTATGACTAAACCTACTATACTTATACTAGGTGGACAAGATAAAGGGAACGACTACACCGAGATTATGGAGCTGGTGAAGGATAAGGTGAAGGCGATAGTATGTATAGGTGTAGATAACAAAGCCATACACGATGCTTTTGATAATGTGGTGGAAACACTGGTAGATGCATCGAGCGCACATGAGGCAGTGCATGCGGCATATGCTATGGCAGCTACAGGCGATGTGGTGTTGCTGGCACCAGCATGTGCGTCCTTTGATAGGTTTAACAACTTTGAAGATAGAGGAGAGCAGTTTAAAGAGGCTGTTCGGAATCTGTAGGTTACAGTATGAAATTGTAAAACTCAAAAAATTAATTGACGATGACTGACAGAATGAAGCAACTGCTGAATAATACCAAGGGCGACAAAGTGATTTGGGCTGTGGTGCTGCTATTGTCGTTAATTAGTGTTTTGGCTGTATATAGCTCAACTGGTTCATTAGCATATAGGATGGAGAAAAACTCCAGTTACTATTTAGTGAAACAGTTTATGGTATTGATTTTTGGCTTGCTTATTACTTATTACGTTCACCGAATCAACTATACCAAATTTGCACGATGGTCGCTGGTGTTGTATTTTATCAGCCTGCCGCTATTAGTTTATACGTTGTTTTTTGGAGCTAGTTTAAATGAAGGTTCCAGATGGATAAAGCTGCCAGTAGTTAATCTGACATTTCAAACATCTGATTTAGCGAAGTTGGCTTTATTTATGTTTGTAGCCAGGCTGCTAAGCATAAAGCAAGATGTGATAACAGACTTCAAGAAAGGATTTCTGCCAGTGTTGGCACCAATGATAATAACCTGCTTGCTAATAGCACCGGCTAATTTATCTACTGCACTTATGCTTGGTTTTACCTGTTCTATCTTGTTTTTTATAGGTAGAGTTACCATCAAACATCTGATGGTACTGGTATTAGTAGGTATTACTTCGTTTGCTGTATTGTTCACCTTCTCGAAGGTGACTGGATGGGGGCGAGCTGCCACTTGGGAGAAGCGCATAAAAGACTTTGTGGCTAGCGACAAAGAAGCAGAGAAGAATGGTGAAAAAAAGGAGGAAGTCTATCAGGTATTGCAGGCTAAGATAGCTATAGCTAATGGAGGTGTATATGGCCGTGGACCAGGGCAGAGCCTTCAAAAAAACTTTTTGCCACACCCTTATTCGGATTTCATCTTTGCTATCATTATAGAGGAGTATGGTTTAATAGGTGGTACGATAGTGGTGCTTCTTTATTTGTTGTTTTTGTGGCGTAGCGTACTCATCTTCAAGCGATGTCCTTATGCATTTGGTGCATTTCTGGCTGTTGGGCTAAGTGTTACTTTAGTTTTTCAGGCTATGCTGAATATGGCAGTAAATGTGCACCTAGTACCAGTAACAGGGCTTACGCTGCCTATGATAAGTATGGGGGGCTCTTCTATATGGTTTACCAGTATAGCAATAGGTATAGTGCTAAGTGTGAGTAAATATGTGGATGATATGGAGGGTGAACGCAAGAATGCGCTGAGTATGGCGGCGATGAATGGTGTAGAAGTGGGTGTGGCTGGAGTAGCAGCAACAGAGGCAGTAGCAATAGATGCATTTACTGGTGGAGGAGCAAAACCTAAAAAATCAAGAGTAAAAGTATCACAAGTAAGACTAGACGAGGAATGAGCAATTTGCACATCATAATAGCAGGAGGGGGCACAGGCGGACACATATTTCCGGCTGTGGCTATAGGTCATGCGCTTCAGCGTTTGCGTCCTGGTACCCAGTTGTTGTTTGTAGGTGCTAAGGGTAAGATGGAGATGGAAAAGGTGCCGAAAGCAGGCTTTGAGATAATAGGCTTGGACATAGTAGGGTTCAACAGGAGCAATATGTTGAAGAATCTATTGCTACCCTATAAGTTGCTAATGAGTAGGATAGCTGCAAAGAAAATACTTGCTGACTTTAAGCCCGATGTAGTGGTAGGAGTAGGTGGGTATGCGAGTTTTCCGGTGCTGAATGCTGCGCAAGGTGAAGGGATACCAACAGTGTTGCAAGAGCAAAACTCCTGGGCCGGAAAGAGTAATAAAATACTTGGCAGAAAGGCTAAGGCAATATGTGTAGCTTATAAAGGTATGGAGCAGTTCTTTCCGCAGGCTGTATTGAAATACACTGGTAACCCTGTTAGGAAATCTATATCGGAAATGGGCAGGACAAAGGCTGAAGGTTTGCAATATTTTGGGCTGACAGAAGGTAAGCAAACTGTGCTGATAGTGGGTGGAAGCCTCGGTGCAAGATCTATAAATGAAGTGATAGGTGCACAAATAGATGAGGTGCTGAGTATGGGTGTGCAAGTGATATGGCAGACAGGTAAGCCATATTATGAAACTGCTCAACAGCAAGCCAGTGGCTATGAGAAGTTAGTAAAAGTACACGACTTTATAGCTGATATGGATTATGCATATGCAGCGGCAGATGTGGTAATTTCAAGAGCTGGGGCATTGGCAATAGCTGAGTTGTGCATAGCTGGGAAGCCAGTGATTTTTGTGCCTTATCCGCATGCTGCTGAGGACCATCAAACAGTAAATGCAATGTCGCTGGTAAAGGAAGGTGCTGCATACATGATACCTGATGCTGACCAGAAAGAGCAACTAGTAAGTAAACTAAAAGAACTAGTAAATAATAATGAGCTGCAGCAAGCCATGGCTGTGCAACTGAAAAGATTGGCGATAAAAGATGCAGATGAGCAAATAGCAAATGAAATAATAAGAATAGCAGCGCTAAACAAGTAGTATAATGAATGTAAGATCAATAAAGAGGGTATACTTTGTAGGCATTGGCGGCATAGGAATGAGCGCCATAGCCCGCTTCTTTTGCGAGCAGGGAACGGTAGTGTCGGGATATGACCGAACTGCTACTGACCTGACACGTAAACTGGAGCAGGAAGGTATGACCATTCATTATACAGACGATGTGCATCTGTGCGATAAAGAGGCAGAGCTGGTGGTGTATACGCCTGCTATACCTGCTAACCATACTGAGCTTAACTGGTACAGAGACAATAACTACCCAGTATATAAGCGTAGTGATGTGCTGCAATGGATAACCGAAACAATGTATGCCGTAACAGTAGCTGGAACGCATGGCAAGACAACCATCTCTACTATGATAGCTTACTTGCTAAGGGAAACAGGATATGGATGCAATGCGTTTTTAGGTGGCATATCGGTAAACTATGAGCGTAACTACTGGAGCAGTAAAAATGATGTGGCAGTAATAGAGGCCGACGAATATGACCGCAGCTTCTTGAAGCTGAAGCCAAACGTAGCGGTACTGTCGGCTATAGACCCAGACCATCTGGATATATATGGGACTGCTGCCGAAATGGAAGCTGCATTTATAGCCTATACCCAAAATATAAAGCCCAATGGAACATTGTTGGTGAAAAAGGGATTGCATAGGGGGGGTGAGCTAACTGGCCCCAATACTATGACCTACAGCAGAACAGACAATGCTGCAGATGTAGTAGCTAAAAATGTGAGGCCATTGAATGGTGGCTACATGTTTGATGTAGTGGGTAATGACTGGCAAATAAATGATTTGCTTTTGCCAATAGGTGGGCTGCATAATGTGGAGAATGCGACAGCTGCAATAGCGGTGTGTAAACTGCTGGGCATAGCGCCTGAAAATGTAAAAGCAGCTTTGTCGGGTTTTAAGGGCATAAAGCGCAGGTTTGAATACCTGGTGAATAATGATAGAGTAGTTTATATAGACGACTATGCACATCACCCAGAAGAGCTGGCAGCATTGATAGGTAGTGCGAGGAATCTGTTTCCGGATAGGAAGTGTGTAGTTGCTTTCCAGCCACATTTATTTTCGCGCACACGCGACTTTGCTGAAGGCTTTGCGGCTAGTCTTGATGAGGCAGACGAGGTGTTGTTGCTCGACATTTATCCTGCAAGGGAGTTGCCAATGGAAGGGGTAACGTCGGCCATGATAATGAAACTAATGAAGAATGAGCACGTAAGCATAGTAACAAAAGAGGAGCTGATAAATTATGTGAAAGACAATGAGCAGAGCTTATTGATAACAGCAGGTGCAGGAGACATAGACAAACTAACAAAAGACATAAAAGAACTACTAGATAAAAGATAGCAATGGAAGAGAGGAAGCGTAAAATATCTATCCGCAAGGTGCTGCAAGTGCTGCTAACAATAGTAGCTACTGTGGGCTGTGCTTTTGCGATGGTGAGCGCTTCGGGTGTGGAGGATAAGCGAACACTAAAGGCTATGCCACTAGTGGTGGTGAAGAACGATAGAAAGTATCATACTATAGAGCAAAAGGAGATAATGGATTTGGCCATTAATAGCCGACATGTAGATGTGATGCATATACCAGTATCAAAGCTAGACCTGAAAGGGATGGAACAAGCCATAAAGCAAGACCCCTGGGTGGCAGATGCAGAGGTATATGTGGATGTAGATAGGATGATGCATATGGTGGTGACACAACGTGTGCCTGTGGCCAGGTTGTTTTTTGTAGATGGTAGCAGTTGTTATATAGATACGACTCTTAGTACTATGCCACTGGCTGATGGGTATACTTACTATACGCCAGTAGTAACTAATGTGCCGTTTTTCAACAATGATAGTGCAGGTGATGTGCTAAAAAGTAGAATAGTGAAACTGGTGAGATCAATAGCTACTGATAGTTTCTGGAGTGCACAAGTGGAGCAGGTGGTAATAGATTCTGTAGGGATGTTTGAATTGATGCCTGTGCTGGGAAGTCAGCGCATACTATTTGGCGACACTACTGCTACTGCTGCTAAGTTTAGTAATCTGTTGGGCTTCTACAGAAATGTACTTAACAGGATAGGCTGGGATAAGTATGAACAACTAGATGTACGTTTTAATAATCAAGTAGTGGCGAGCCCTACAATTAAGTTTAAAGGACCTATAGATAGAGCTATAGCAAAGATGAACTGGATATCGAGTATAGAGAATGTGAATGCAAAGATGACTAAAGAAGATTCGGCTCAAATAATAGAGGCAAAGTCTCAAGCAAAGGTAGCTGAAATGAAGGCTGCATCAGCCATGAGTCAAAGCATAGGTAAACATCCAACATCATCAAAAGATGCTAAGAATAACAGTGCAAAGGAGCCGCATAAAACAGAAGTGAAAAAGCAGAAGGATAAAAAGGTAGCCGAAACTGATAAAAACAAAAAGGCGGTGCCTAAAGAGAAAGAAACAGATAAGAACACACAAAAGAAGCAAGAAGTAAAACAAAGTGCCCCCAAGGAGAAAATAAAAGAAGGTGATAAAAAGCAAGTAAAAGATAAAAAAGAAGATAAGCACAAAGCTCAGGAGCATAAAAAAGAAACGACACCTAAAGCAGCTAAAAAGCAAGAGGATGACAAAAAGAAAACTACCGTAAAAAAGGAAGATAAAAATAAACAAGTAGCCAAGCCTAAAACACCTGAAAAAAAACAAGAGAAAACACCTAAATACGTCTATCCCGAAGGCAAAAAACAGTAACATAAACTATTGAACAATATGGATAACAAGCAACAACCGATAATTGTAGGTCTCGACATAGGAACCACAAAAGTTGTGGCAATTGCGGGAAGAAAGAATCAGTATGGCAAGCTCGAGATACTTGGGTTTGGGCGTGCTGACTCGGAAGGTGTAGACCATGGTGTGGTAATAAACATAGAGCAGTGTGTGCGCTCTGTGCAAAAGGCACTTACTAACTGTCTTGCCAGCAACCCGAACCTAGTAATAAATGAGGTGTATGTGGGTATAGCAGGCCGACATATAAAAAGCAGACAGTCGAAGGGGAGCAAGGTGCGTGCCAACCTAGATACTGAAATCAGCAAAGAGGATATAGACGAATTGCTGCGCGATCAGTTTCGAACATTCCGCCCATCAAACGACCAGATCATAGATATTATACCACAAGACTATGTGGTGGATAATATGCCTGGCATAGTGAACCCTGTGGGTATGAGTGGTATGAAGATAGAAGGCAACTTTCATATAGTGACCGGAGATGTAACTGCTGTGCGCAACATAAAAAGATGTGTGGATAGGGCTAGCCTGGTGACGCGCGACCTAATGCTGCAGCCAATAGCATCGGCAGCGGCAGTGATGAATGATGAAGATATGGAAGCAGGTGTAGCCATAGTAGATATAGGCGGCGGCACTACAGATATGGCAGTGTTTTGCGACGGCGTGCTAAAGCACACTGCTGTGATACCGTATGCCGGTGTGAATATAACCAACGATATAGTAGCAGGATTGCGTGTATTGCGCTCTCAGGCAGAGCAAATGAAAGTGCAGTTTGGCACAGCACTAGAGCAGGAGGCTAACCGTAATAGTTATATAACCATACCAGGGCTTAGAGGCTTGCCACCGAAGGAAGTATCTGTGAGTAATCTGGCATCTATCATACAAGCACGTATGGAGGAGATACTAGATTATGTATTGACCTACATTCGTCAGGCAGGGCTAGAAAATAAATTGAACGGAGGAATCATACTTACCGGTGGTGGTGCCAGGCTGAAGCACATTGTTCAGCTCACAGAATACATAACCGGAATGGGCGCTCGCATAGGTTATCCGAATGAGCACCTAGCATTTGGTCATAATGAGCAATTGATGAGCCCTATGTACTCTACCTGTATAGGTTTGATATTGCGCGGGTATTATGATTTTGAAAACGGTAAACTAGAGTTTGCCGGGCACAATGGTAACCAAGTGAAAGAAGAAGCGCCTGTAGTGGCAAACCCTGTAGTGCCCCCTGTAGCTGAGTCTACTACAGACGAAGAGGAGGAAGAAGAGGAGGAGGAAGATGCAGATGAGCAGCTGAAAAGTGTGCATGAAAAGAAGGTGGAAAAGCGAAAAATTGCGCTTTTTGAACTTTTTGGAAAATTCAAGGGAAAGTTCATGGAATTCTTTGAAGATACCGAGGATAGAGAACTAAAATAATAGAGTAAATCAGTAAAATTGTAACACTAAAATATTTCACAACAACAACTTTTAAAAACGATTACTAACCCACAAAAACAATAGGTATGATACATTTCGAAATTCCCAAGAATCAGTCATCTATCATTAAAGTGATAGGTGTAGGCGGCGGTGGCAGCAATGCCGTAAACTACATGCACAGTCTAGGAATAGATGGTGTAGACTTTGTAGTGTGTAATACAGACTCTCAGGCACTAAATCTAAGTCCGGTGGCCAACAAAGTTCAGCTTGGGCCACACCTGACACAAGGATTGGGAGCGGGTGCAAACCCTGAAATTGGTAAGCAATCTTGCGAAGAGAGTCTTGAAGATGTTTCTAAGATATTGAAGGTAAACACCAAAATGGCCTTTATCACTGCCGGTATGGGTGGCGGTACGGGTACTGGTGGTGCGCCTGTAGTGGCTAAAATATGCCGCGAGCTAGGAATACTCACTGTAGGTATAGTAACTACCCCTTTCACCTACGAAGGACGCAAGCGTATGAAGCAAGCGCAAGATGGTATAGAGCGCCTGCGCGAGCATGTGGATACAATACTTATCATTAGTAATGATAAGCTTCGTCAGCAGTTTGGTAATCTACCTTTTACACAAGCTTTTGCTAAGGCTGATGACATATTGGCTACCGCGGCTAAATGTATAACTGATGTTATAACATCTACAGGACAGATAAACGTAGACTTTGCGGACGTGTGTACTGTGATGAAAAATGGCGGTGTAGCGTTGTTGGGTAGTGCTACATCGGCAGGAGAGAGCCGTGCTTTGCTAGCAGTAGAGGCGGCGCTTAGCTCGCCACTATTGAATGATAGTGATATACGCGGCGCTAAATGGTTGCTGCTCAATATTACATCGGCAGCAGGCGAGTTTGAGCATACTATGGATGAGGCAGATGCGATACAGTCTTATGTGCAGATGAAGGCTGGAGATAACTGCGAGGTGATACTTGGGATGGGACACGACCCGAACCTGGGAGATAGAATAGCTGTGACAGTAATAGCTACTGGCTTCAACTACAATGATATAGATACGGAGTTTCCGGCAAGAAAGGCAGAGCCAGAGAAGGTAGTTGTTTCATTGTCTGATACACCTAAGCAATCTGAGCCAGTAGAAGAGGTTCCGTTTTCATGGTATCGTCCGGAAAGCATGGCGCCTACCCTAGTGGAGGCTACTGTGCAAGAAACAGTAGTAGCTAGCGCAGCTGTAGTAGAAGCTGTGGCACCTGTAGAAGAGCCAAAGGAACATTTTGTGCTTAACGTGACAGAGGACACTGTAGAAAACATGTATGAAGCACCTGCGGAGCCAACTTATAAAGTAACAGAGCAGCCCCCTATGGAAGAGCCAGCAGCCCCTATAGTGGCTAAGGTGGAAGAACCAGTGCGCGATGCAGGACCTGTAAAGATAGGAGAGCGTACACTGACAGAAGATGAGCTGGAAGAGAAGCGTAGGTTTGAAGAACAAAAACGCGCCTTTGAGGATAGAGCTGCCAGATTGCGTAGTCTGAGTATGAATGTAAGAGGTAATGAGAGTGTAGATGATATGGAGTCTGTGCCTGCCTTTGTGCGTAAGAATATGAAGATAGATAACCCGCAGGCAGCATCATCTGAATCTTTTTACAGCGGATATACTGTGGGGTTTAACGAAGGTGAAGAGGAGAAAGGAAATATATCTACCATCAATACGTTTTTGCAAGGTGGAAAACCAGATTGATATCCAATAGGTAATTCTTAAGACTACAATCGCTCCTAGTAATACTTAGGGGCGATTGTTGTTTTTAGGGGTGTGCAGATACCCAATGAGCGCCATCTGTAAAATATTCCTTCTTCCAGATAGGTACAGTTTGTTTAAGTGTGTCTATAATGAATTGACATGCTGCAAATGATGCCGCCCTGTGAGGTGTAGCTACAGCTATAACTACCGCAGTTTCGCCGGGTAATAGTGTGCCTATTCTGTGATGAATGGCAATATGGCTGAGCTCCCATCTATTGTTGGCTTCAGTGGCTATTTTCTGCATCTCTGTCAATGCCATTTTTTCATAGCATTCAAAGTCTAGCTTCACTACGTCTCGGCCGTTAGTATTGTTTCTTACGTTGCCTACAAATATGTTGACTCCACCTGTTTCGTTGTTGGCTACAAAGCTGTAGCAAGCATCTATATTAAGAGGTGTATTGCTAATTTTAATGTCTGCAGTCATAGTTCCTATTGTTTTACTAGCCTCCGCTAACGGGAGGTATAATAGCTATTTCATCAAGTTCTTGCAAGAGCGTATTGTCATTAGCATAGATCCCGTTTACAGCAATAGCAAATGACTTTAGTTTTAGTAATTCGGGATATTGCTTAGTGAGTAAGTTTGTAAGATTAGCAACTGTGCAGTGAGCCTCACAGTTTATCGAGATTATGCTGCTATTGAAAATGTCTCTGGCAATGCCAAAAGCCATGATGTTGAGTTTCATGCTATAATTTGTTCAAAAGTAGCATAAGGAAATACAAATAAAAAGAGGCTGCGTTGATACGCAGCCCCTACACTCTAGATATGATTTTAGCTATTAGTTGAATTTAGTCCAACCTTTCCACCAAGCATCAGATGAGCTACATGCACCACGGTAAGTGGTAGTAGTGAAGAAGCTTGATAATTTGCCGCTGGTAGCAACACCGCTGTTAAGAACAGAAGCTGATGTTGGGTTAGGGTTGAAGTTAGTACCAGTAGCGTAAGCTGCACTAAGACCTGCATCGCTAGTGTTAGCTACTGTTGCATTGTTCCAGCTTGGGTTGCTAGTAGTAAGGTATGGAGTAAGTGCGCCAAGCGTAGTAGAAGATGTACCTACAGTGTCGAATGACTTAGTGATACCAGCTACTGTGATGCCTTTCAATTCCATGTCGCCATTGATAAGGTTAGTAGCAGCACGGCTACCATCTACTAGTATACCTGTAGGGAATCCAAGAACCACACTGTTGATGATAGAAATACGAGAGTTTCTACGAAGGTGACCAGCGCGTCTGAAGTTGCTGTTGATAGTAGTTGCAGATGTTTCTTTAGGACCGATGATAGTCATGTTTGCAAATACTGGGGCAGTGATTGGAGTAGTAGTAGAACCTGTAGCGTCATTGTCTGATTCGAAGCCGTTGCTACCAGATATGTCAGCTGTGTTTGCTTCGCGAACAGCTATACCGAACTGTATTTTACCACGGAATCCGAAGTCTGTATCGAAGTCGTCGTCAAGTGTTTTGTAAGAGATAAGGTGTTTACAGTTTACAGTACCACCAAACCACTCGAATGCGTCGTCGTAACCGTAAGAAACCTGAACATAATCTATTTCAGTACCAGCACCTACTGCACCCATAGTAAGAGAGTTCAATTCTTTGTCGGGTTGGAAAGGATAGCCTGCATACTCAATGCGTGCATATTTCAAGCGACCGGAGTTATCGTTATCGTCAGTGCCACCGAAAACACCATCGTTAGATGAGTTGTTGATGCCGCCTTCTATTTCACCAGTACCTGGAGTACCATTGAAGCTAGAGTTGGTAGTAGCTTTACCCAGAATTACTATGCCACCCCAATCGCCAGCAACAGGAGCTGTAGCAGCAGAAGTGAATACTATAGGACTGTCAGCAGTTCCTACTGCATCTATCTTAGCACCTCTTGTGATAACTAGTGCATTTTTACCTTTTGCTACTTTGATAGTAACACCTTTTTGGATAGTAAGTGTTGCGCCGTTTTTAACATACACCATAGACTCCATAGTGTAAGTTTTGCCAGCAAGCAAAGTTCTGTTTGCAGTGATGTCTGCATTCAACGTGTATCCCAGCGAATCCTCGTTTGGAGTAGGAGTTGGCGTAGGATTGTTGTTCTTGTCTTTGTCCTTGCATGATACTGCAAAAAGAACTGAAACTGTTAAGAATCCGAAAGCGATTTTTCTCATTTTGTTATTTAATTTGAATGCAAAATTGGCGCGTCGTTGTTAAGTCAATATTACCTGCACATTAACTGTGTGCTAACTTTGAAATGGCTGAATATAGTTTTGATTGCAGGCTTCACGAAAACAAAATGAGCCGTGCTAGTAGCACGGCTCAAAGCATATAAATGTGGTGAAGGAACTAAAGTGTGTAGCTGAATGATAGCCCCAGTGTAGTACCTGTTCTTCTAGAAATACGAAGTAGATCTGCACTGCTTGTTTCGTATTTACCGCTTTCGTCCATGTCTTGGTAGAAGTTTACTCTTCTGTTGAGGATGTCGGTAACAGTGAATTTGATAAGACCTCTATCTTTCCATACTTTCTGAGATATCTGCACGTCAAATAGTGGACGTGGTGCTTCCCAAATGTTTGGGTTTACTGCATTGCCCACAAGGAATATTCTACGTCCTACCATGTTGAAAAGGAATGTAGCGCTTGTTCCTGATTTTTCGCCATCATAAGACAAACCGCTGTTGATAACATAAGGCGACTGTCCTTGCATAGGGCGATTAGCTTTTACTTTTTCGCCAGTAGCCGTGGTGATGTCGAAATCAACTGTATTGGCAATGTAAGAGGCATTGGAGAATAGTGTAAAAGGTGCACCTGATTTACCAAAAATGAAGTCGAGTCTTTTGCGGAATTCAATCTCTGCACCATAGCTTACGGCTGCTTTAGCATTGCCATAGTTGAAAGAGAAAGTGTTTACACCAGTTTCATTGTAGAATTGCTCTATAGGGCTGTTGAAGTGTTTGTAGAATACACCACCAGTGAATATCTCACCAGAGCGTGGATACAATTCATATCGAAGATCGGCATTGGTAACTTTAGTACGAATCAGGTCAGGATTGCCCTGCACGGCTGCTAGTAGCTCAAAGTCGTAGAAGGCGAATGGAGATAATTCTCTAAACTCGGGACGGATAACAGTTTGCGAAGCACAAAGGCGAACATTTGACTTTTCAGTTGGTTTGTAAGTAAAGTTGAAAGAGGGTAGGAAGTCGCCAACATTTTTATCTAAAGACACTGGTTTGTTACTTCTGAACCCATTAAGTGTCTGATTAAAGTTTTCGTAGCGAACACCCCAAACCAAGCGGTATTGTTGGCCAAACGAGTTGTCGAGCATGGCATAAGCTGCATTCAAGAAACTGCTAGCACTATAGTCATAGTCTTTGTCGCTCAACTCATTGATGATGAAACCATTTTGGCCTATGTTTTGATTTGCGAAAAGTTGGTCGGCAGGTTGTATCAACAGTTGCTCGTTGCCACCCACCATGCCAAATGGACGAGAGTTGAACTGGCGACTTTTGCGTTGTGCCATGTAGCCTACTTTCCAAGTATGGGTGTGTCCCAGTGCTTTGAATTGTTGAGCTATATCCAGGTTGCCGTTAGCTATATTGTCTTTGAGGTTGGAATAAAACATACTAGCGGATGCCAATGATGGTAACACGCCAGGCACAACAGCCATAAAGTTGCTATCTCCATCAGTTCTGCGGTATTCTAATCTTCTGAGGTTTGGTTGATATTGGCGAAGCCCTACATAACTACCAGCCCAATTAACGCGTAGTTTCTTAGCCTCTAGGTAGTGTGTGCCTGAAAGCTGGCTGTTGAGGAATGATGTAGATTTGAAAGCTTGTTGAAATGCCATTACGTCGCCACCAAAGTCATTGTTGCGGCCTTCGCGAACAAGGGTGTTATCTAAACCGTTGACATTGAATAGGTTTTTGAATGAGATTTTGCTGTTTTTGTTTAGCTCTAGTGTCATGTTGGCAAGAGCACCCCAAAGGATCTCCTGACCATATAGTTGCTCGTTAAAGTCCAAACTTTTTTCGGTGCCTGTAGCAGACTGGTTGAAGAATGAACGAGTAAGCTCGGTACGTCTATTTTGTTTGTTGTAGTTGAGGGCTACTACGCCGCCAAATGTTTTGCCTTTCAGGATTTTGGTATTGATGCCACCAGATGCTTGTATGCTAGCATTAGGTGCGCCAGAAGACATTGTATATCCCCAGTTGTTTACCAAGTCTTTAGAAATATTGGTACGTTGATCTACAGTTAGATTTCTAAAGTCGTCTTTGTTAGGTATAGAAGACGGTAGCGCACGTGTACCATCGTCTATGCCAAGAAAGTCTAGAGAACCTCCTTTATACTTTGCGAAGTCTTGGCCTACGGTTTGCATGTTAGCACCAGAGCCTACGTTGATAGAGAAAAAGTTTTTTGAAGGAATGTCTTTGGTATTTACTTGTATAAGACCACCAGCAAACTCGCCAGGTAGATCGGGTGTGGCAGCTTTGTTGATGACGATATTGTCAATCATGCCAGCAGGGAAGAGGTCAAATGCAAATGTTTTGCGGTCGGGTTCGGTGCTAGATAGCAATGTGCCATTGAGTGTAGCCTGATTGTATCTATCGGCTAGGCCACGCACCACTAAGTATTTACCTTCTTGAATAGATGCTGATGAAACTCTTTTTAGTACTTCGCCAGTATTTCT
>CALRKH020000056.1:0-22141 GCA_943367855.1 Asaia bogorensis
TTATTCTTTGTACCAGGGGGCAGATGTGATAAATGTATCACTCGGCGGACAATTTGCAGGGCTTTCACAATACCCCGATAATGTACAAAAAGACTTGATCCTGAATCATTTTAAAGAAGAAGAGCGATTATGGCGCAGGGTGATGCGGATTGCGGCAAGTCATAATGCTACATTGGTGGTAGCAGCGGGCAACGACAATGTATTAGCTGGCATTGATGCACTACAGCGCCCCGAACTGTTTATTACTGTTTCGGCAACAGATAAAAATAACCGGAATGCCGGCAAAGCCCAATTCAATAACTATGGCGTTTACTCAACCATTTCGGCACCAGGAGTGGGTATTTACAGTACAGTAGGCAAGGACAGCTATGCCACAATGGATGGTACCAGTATGGCAGCCCCTATTGTTTCCGGAACAATAGCACTTATGAAAAGCCTCAACAACACCTTCACTACTAAACAAGTTATTTGTATTCTGAAAAGTACTGGGCTGGAAACGCAGGGTAATATCGGTAAGTTGATCCAGATAGACAAAGCGTTACAAAAAGTGAGTTCGGGTGAAGTGGTTGATTGTACACCGACTCCTTCAACAGGTGATGTACAGGTACTGTTAAGTTGGAATAACTACAATGATTTGGATTTGATTTGTACCGATCCTAATGGCGAATCCGTTTTTTTCAGAAACCGGAATGTATCCAGCGGTGGGCAGCTCGAAATTGACATGAACGTGGAATATCCTGATAGCAAAACACCAATCGAAAATATTTATTGGCAACCCGGTACTGCACCAAGCGGAACCTACAATGTGTATTTATTGTATTACAAAAATCATGTACCGGGCATCAATGAAACAGCTTACAGGATTAAGGTAAAAAACAGCGGGAAAACGGAAGAATATAAAGGAGTCATACGGAAAGAAGACAAACCCATACATATATGCTCCTTTACAGTGGGAACAGCAGGAAGCAGACCTCAGAACAATAATATATCTCCGGGCAATAAAAGGCAATTACAACTGGAACAGGAACGTAACCATTTGCAAAAAGAGTTGGAAAGAATAAATAATGAACTAAACCGAATAGGAAATGGCAGGTAATTACAGGTCAATTGAACCAAAACAATTAAAACAAACACTTTATAACTGCAGGTAAAATATGAAGCAATCAAAATTCTCATTAGCGGATGTGCTTATTGTACTTACGGCCCTTGCATTTGGCTTTATCTGTTTTCTTGGAGAGAACTTTTCTACCCTGGGGAATACTTTTGTAAGCATCGCCTGGGCTGCATTTATTACCCTATCATTGGCTGTCACAGCTTTTTCTGCTAAATTACTGAAACGGACAAGCCGCAACTTCAGAACAAATTTTATATTGGAAATAGTTGTGTTGCTGCTTTTCACAGGCATCACAATTTTCTTTGCTTATTCGTCATTCCCGCATTATTTTAATGTGTCGGCTAAAAAATCAGAAATCCAGAACAAACTCCAAACAAGCATTACACAGGCGGAAAATATGTTTGCAGAGTATGAGAAGTATGCACAAAACCGTGAAATTACATATAAAGGTAAATTACAGGGAGTAGTATATGCAAAATACATAAGAAATAAAGATTATGCTGACTATGGTTTTGTGGACGGGAAAGCCCCAGATAATGTACAGATAGAGAATAAGATGTTTACCATACATACTCTTTTATTTCCACCTAATTACAGTGACTCTACTTCAAAAAAGGGAATAAAAGAAGCGGCTATTACTTGGCTAAAAAAAGCAAAAATCATAACTGGTAATTGGAGTCCTGTAAGCATTGTCAGCGTTATAAATGATGTTGAGAATAATTCAATAAATTGGAGAACCCAACTGATTAATTTATCCAAGGAACGAGGAGATGGAGAAACGTACTTTGATTTTGATTACAAATTATCTTTTGATAATGTAAAAAACTATTTTACTAAACTTGGAAAGCCTACCCCGCTTACAATGAGTTTAGCTGTTGTGGCATACTTGCTGATGTTATTGTCGTATATGATTTCAAAAAGAAGCAGTAAAACGACAGTAGGTACCACTAAAGAAAAAGGAGTATACGATGTTGATTTCTAATATAATAACCTTCAATTAGAAAATGGAAAATAAAGATTACATTAATCAAATAGAAGACCTAAGTGCAGAACAAATTGCCGAAGGAATATTTAATGGTATTATCACGTTTGATGAACTGCGAAAAACTGGTGAATTTGATGCTTCAAAACAAAAAAGCGTCAAATTAATTTTAAAAAGGAAAGATGACATTGCTTTTGCAGCAGCTCATTCCATCGCAGAATTGCAATCTTATTTATCAGTCTTTCCAGATGGAGTCCATCAGCTCGCTGCAAAAACAAAATTAGAGCATTTGCGAAACGATGAAATTGCCGAAGAAAGAAGGAGGAGTGAGAGGGAAAGAATGCTTCGGAAGATACGAGAGGACATCAATGAATTTGCTCCTGATGAAATCGTTGATATATTAAGTGAGGATGATTTAAACAGTTTGTGTGAAACGCTTGGTATACATGCATCAACTGTGAAAAATTATACTCAGCCAACTTTAAAATTCAACGATATACCTCAAAATGCCAGTGATGTACCTGAAGGGTATACCGATATTTTCTTTTGGGGTATCCCTAGTTCAGGTAAGACTTGTGCCTTAGCCTCTATTTTAAGCACGATAGCGAAGGATTACACAATGGAGGCACCCGATACTCTTCAACAATTTGGATCAACCTATCGTACCAGTTTGGTTAATATGTTCCGAAATAATATTGGGCACTTGCCGGGCAGAACTAATGAAGACAGAACACAGTATATGCCATTTCTATTTTATAAAAGGGGCGAAAAAAGTAAACGTAAAATTTCATTTTTTGAATTAAGTGGCGAAGTATTTAAGTACTTTTTCGAAGTAGTCAATAACAGTCATATAATCAATGATTATGACCGAGAAGCTATTGAAAATTCTTTCAGAACTCTCGAACTACTCCTGAACAGCAACAATCAAAAAATACATTTCTTTTTTATTGATTATAATCAGGAAACAAAACACACGGAAGATAATAACGGGCTTACACAAAGCAACTACCTGGAAGCTGCCGCAGTTTATTTTAGAAATAGAAACAACATTTTCAGGAAAAAGACAGATGCTGTTTATGTAGTCATCACAAAATCAGATGAAATAAAAGGAGATGATAAAATTGGCATTGCAAAGGCATTTCTGCAGGAAAATTTTGGTTCGTTTATGGATGTTCTAAAAAACCAATGTTCAAGGAGTTCTGTAGATTTCAAAGTAAAATTGTTTTCTATCGGAGATGTCTATTTCAAAAGAGTTTGTAAAATCGACAGGTCTTATTCAAATGATATTATTCAGGATTTATTGAAAAGGGTGAAACCGGTAAGCAATAATGTATTCAAAGACTTCTTTAACAGCTAAGTATAATGGACATAGTAGTACATGGAACAAAAGGGGGACGACAAATTTTTACCCCTAAAAAATTAGGTGGGCTATTAGATGTTAACTCTGATGCAAGTAAGGCATCTGCAATTGGTAAAGAGGCTTATGCTGTTCGGTTTATTGATAAAACTATTATTTTTTCAAAATATAAAATTATCAGAGATGTACGTGGCGATAAGCGAACTGGTTTTCTTGCCTTTTCATTATTCCTGCCAAATAATAAAAAATTACGAGGTTCAGATATAATATCCGTATTAAATAAAGTTTCGGAGGAATATTGCAAAAAGTACATTCCTGAAAACGACAATAATCTTAGGGACGTAAGAGAAGACTGGACTTTTCTTGACCGAATTTCAGATGAGTACAAAACAAGATTGCTTCCCGTTGCTGCGGACGATATTGAGAACCTGCCTTCGGGCACAAAAGATGATGCCTATATATATTATAAAGACAATGAAGAATTGCAAAAATATTTTGACGCACCCCACCAGTCTAAATATAGTCCATACAGGCAAGTGTTATTTGTAAAAGAAGAACTGAGAGATAAGCCCGAAAGTCCGCTAAATGCGCTACGTCATTCAGAAAATTCCAATGATGATTTAACAGGGAAAATTGATTTGGATAAAAAGGTATATACATTGCGGGATTATGACGGCCAGGCTAAAAATGGCATATCCATAGAAATCAGGGTAGGTGGGAAGCTACTTTATAAAAATGATAAAATCAGCAATAAAGACCTTATTTCCATACGCTATTTTAGAAAATATTTTAATGACTTGATAGTAAAGGAAGGCAGGTTGAATGATGAATCGATCAGAAAGTATCTTACTCCTGATGAAGACAATAGAAAAGTTGATGTAGAAAAAAATATAAACTTAGATCCATTAAGAAAAACCATCACTTTCACCTTAAGGGATTGGGAAAAAAAAGATGTCTATGGTGCAAATATTTTCTGCAAGAATGCTTCTGGTGAAATACTTATCAAGAATCATAATCAGGCTACTTTTGAAGGAGATGATCTTGGTAAGCGCTGGTGGGTATCAGCTAGTAATGATCTTTTTTTCTCTGAGGAAAAACCAATAGATTTTGAGAAATATTGTCCAGGTGACACCGGATATATTGATATTTTTCTCAATAAACATCGCCTAAATAAACAACAAGTTATTGTTCTTGATGAAAACGATAGTGTCATTTTAAATGACTTCAATTTAAGTAAAACAGAATTTACAGGAAACGATATAAAAGAAACGCATAGAATTACTGTTGCCTGCTTTGGCTATGAATCGAAGACGTTTACATATTGTCCTGCTACAACTTTTTATTTAGAGCCTATAAAGCTTAAGAAAAAACAATACGGCGGCGGATCAAAATCTATAAATCCAGAAATAGGCAGCCCTGACACTTATGATTCATTTAAAAGAGATAGACATATTTCTAAAAGAGAAAAGAAGCCTCCCTTTTATAAAGGATCAAAATTTATAGCGGGGGCAATTGTAGGGTTTTTGATAATAGTTATTTCTGTTGGAATCTGGTTCGCGGACGGCGAAAAAGAAGATATTCAGGTAGCGCAGCCAGTACAGGATGAGTATCAATATATACAAAACTATATTGAAGGGAATTCACTTATTCTTGATACGCTTATTGGATACAAAAACATTAAACTCAATGGAGAAAGTAATATTTCTTCCGGTCTTGATAGTGCAATCATAAAAAGAATGGCAATCAATTCTTGGGATTTCTCAGTATTGAGTAAATTATACTATTACCCAAATCAAAAAAAATTCATTACTACGATTGCGGGAATTGATAGTAGTAAATACAAAATAGTTAAAACCAGGCTAGGTGATGTTTCTACTTGGACTTTGAATCGAATAGCGGACTCTATAAAAGCAGTTTTAAATACTCCTAAGACTTCAGCAGAGAGTTTACCTGGGCTAATTAAAGATGAGGATGGAAAAAACGATGAACCCAACGACGATCTAAAGCCGCCAAACCCAAAAAGTGCAGCGGCTTCGTCAGCATCCAACAAGGATAAAACGGCCGAAATAATTCAGTACCTGAAAGGGGATGAGTTGAAAAAGGAAGTATTGAATAAATATCTCAATGAAGCTGGGAATAATACGGCTATCAAAAAAAGTATCAATTTGTGTTTAAGCCTTTGGAATTTAAACGGACAAAAAAATAATGATTATTGTACGTTATATGAAAAATGTAAAATGGACAATAACTTGAAGGCTACTAACATAACCCAAATTCTTAAAACCTTATGTGATAAAACCGGTGTTAACTACGCAGGCTTAGCTAATGCAACGGATATTTTGTTGAATCTAAAGAAAAAGAGATGAAAACATTAAAAATAGGCTTATTCATCATTGTGGTAGCTGCTATTGTTTTTTTTGTGATACGGTCATTTATAGCTGTTGATAAACCACCTGAAATTCAATTAAGTGGAAATGCTTTCATTGATAAAATTCAGCAGGAAATTAAGGCAATTGAGGCAAAACCTGAATCTAAGTTCTGTAAAGACTTTTATTCTGAAGTAGCCTATCATATAGATGATTATCATAAAAACAACAGATTGGGTAAAAGCAAATTAGAAAATGATCAGTGGAAAGAAAATCTTTCCAAACAGCTTTATGCTGCTTATTCCGATAAATTTATCAAACAGGCTTTTTATGTCTTTAACCGTTCCGATTGGTCAAGTATCGATTTGCTTTTTATCCGAAACGAGTACGTGGCATTGCAAAATTCACCAATGCTGGAGAGGAACAGTCCAATTGACAGACGGTTTAATGAAATACAAGCGATTTTTAAAAAGTACGATGAAATCACAAGTTTTATTTCAACATGTAAGAGCTTCTCAATTCCTCAAACAGGTTTAGATATACCTTTCCCTTTAGATGATGTAAAAACCAAAATTTCTACTGCAAATAGTTATAGGAATAACCGGTTGGAAAATTCTTATGTAAATAATTGTACCCGTTTGCATGATGAGCTGAAAGAAATACCACAAGTTTTGTTTCGAGCCCATGTTGGATATCTCGATAAAATGATCAGCTCTTGGTCTAATTCATTTACAGATTATAACACCCAAAAGGCTTATGTAAAAGGTATCTATAGTCTACTTGAAAATAAGATAGATGAATTGGATAACGAAATTTATCAAGTATCTGAATTCAGTAACGAATATACTCGGTTAAAAAATAAATGGGAAACAGACGGTACAAACGCATATAATTATTTTAATTCAAAATAGCAATAATGATAAAAGCTTTCACTCTAATAGTGATGTTGTTTTCTTTAAGCCATGCTTTTGCCCAAAAAGATCTAATAGACAGGCTGGAAAGACAAGCAATTGAAATTGATAGTCTCAAGAAAGTTATCAAGAGTAAAGAGGATACTACACTACGATTGAGTAAAGAAAACAGCAGATTGGTGGATACGATCCAAACACTGAAATTCGATTTTGCCAAATTGGATGAATTCAGAAAAGAAAAAAAGAATATGGATTCAATTGTCCGGCAAATAAAAGATTCTATAGTCTTGTTAAAAGTTGGTATTTCAGAGAGAGACAGAAAAATAACAATCGAACAGCAGAAAGCTGAACAAAACGCAAAACAAGAATTTGAAAAAGGTAAAAATGAAATATTGACATTAATTGTCAATAAATATAAAAGCCAATCATTTGATGAATTATTGAAATCGTCAAGTGAACAATCAGTAAGACAGGATTTGCTCCTTTGCCAAGGCATACCAGAGATTCATCTTATCCTGTCAGATATACAAAAATATTTGAAAGCAAAGGGAATACTTGATACTAAACTGGATGCTGCTCAAATAAAGAATCAACAAATCCTATTGAGTCAAATTAAACGGGAATCAGTTTTACTTGATAATCTCAAAGAAATCATTATCAACTACCAGAAATTAAATGACGGTCTCAAAGAAAGTGTAGAAAGAATTAGTGCATTTGATAAAATAATAGAGGCGGCTTCAAATAAGGAGGTTCAAAAAAAGAAGTTCGATAAAATATTGGCGGAGCTTTCCTCTTATATTTTCAATTATGACTTTAATTTTTCGGATTATCCTTATCTGTCTGATATTATACTTGAGCTAATTAAACGTAAACAGCCAAATGCCGATGCAGAAATTTCTGATTTACTAAAGAAATTATAAATGAAAATCATGAAACAGATTGCAGTTTTATTACTTTTTCTTGTTTTTTCCAGTTTGGCGTTTGCTCAATCTAGCAGTTTGCAAGAAGGGAATAGCTGTTTCGCTAATGGGGATTACGCTTGTGCAATTGAAAAATATAAAGATGCCCTTAGGTCTCCAGATGAAAGACAGAAAAAAATTGCCGGTGATAATCTCATGCAGGCAGAAAAGTGTTTTGAGTTACGAAGAATGGCCGATGCTGCCTTTAATAGCAAGAATTTTATTAAAGCAAAAGAATACTATCTAAGTTTAATAAATGAGAATTCAAAGGACGAGTATGCCAAGGCCCAGTTGAACGAAATCAAAATTGCATTAATTACACTTAGCGTCTCAAAAAATAGTATTTTATTCTCGAGTTCGGGAGGAAAGGAAAATATAATTGTTACTACTGAGGCTGATTCTTATTCTGTTGGAATATTACCTTCTTGGTGTTCTGTGCAAAAGAATGGCAAGCACCTTTTAATTACCTGTACAGAAAATGCCTCAGACACAGAAAGAACTGGTAACTTAATTCTCTCAGCAGGCAGTAAAACACATAGTATTGGCATTCGTCAATCAGGAAAGCAGGCAGTTAGTACACTCAGTGTTTCAAAGGAAAAACTATCATTTACTTCTGCAGGAGGGAAAAGTGGTAAAATTTCAGTCAACACAAACGCTTTATATTTTTCAATTTCTTTAGTGCCGTCTTGGTGCTCAGTGCAATCATTTAATGGTCACTTTATCATTACCTGTAGTTCAAACAATAGCACTCAATCCAGATTTGATTGGTTCAAAGTAACTGCAGGCAATAATGAAGTTAAAGTATATGTAACTCAAGAGGGCAATAATAGTTTGATAGTGACTAAGACAAGTAACACTGCTGTTACAAAGACAATTAAGGAGAAATATTTTTTCATGAATGCTGGTGCTGTTGCCAATGATCCTGGAAAAATAGAAACGCTTATGGTTACCATTGGCAGCAAAAGGATTTATGTTCGCTTGAAGTTTAATCCTTCTGAATTTGGAAAGGATGATGGTTATTCAACCAATTTTTTATCCAGTGAACTTGAAATTAATAATAGTGGTAAGGTTCAAAACTTTCCTTCTTCAACTGGGTATTATTATGTTGTGAATGATCAAATGGTGAATAACCGTCAATCAGCAACTTTAGGGGCAAATTTTGGAGGCAAAACGTTGCGTTTCTATCTAGGCGGCGGCTATGGGGAACGGGCCAATTTTTGGGGGCTCAATTTAAATACATATAGTGGCAGCCAAAATGACGTGAAAAGAGTGTGGGCAAAAAATATCAATCAATCATGGAAAGGAATAGAAGCCGAAGGAGGTTTGTTTTTAAAACTCGGCCACTTCAATATTTTAGGAGGTACCAGCGTAATATTTGATTCAAAACAAACTGCTCCATATATAGATCTTCATTTTGGTATAGGATTCTCCACTAGATAAATGACTTTTAAAATATGAATTCCAAGTTCTATAATATCATTTTTGCACTTGTACTTAATGCGCTTATGGTTGCATGTACAAAAGATAAGAATCCATCTGTTGGCCAAACAAACAAGGTAAAATTTAATACGAGTTCGGTTACATCTATTGGGGCAGACTCTGCAATTAGTGGTGGTATAATTTCTTCAGATGGAGGAGATCCCATCGAGGAAAGGGGCGTTTGTTGGGCTACATCTACAAATCCTATCGTTAACCTAAACAGCACTAAAAATGGTTCTGGTACAGGAACATTTATTAGTATTTTAAAACCTTTGCTTCCCAATACTACTTATTATGTAAGGTCTTATATTATCAACGCCCAAGGAATAATTTATGGGAATCAATTGAGTTTCAAAACTAATATTCGCGTCCCAATTATTCAAACAACTGCTGCCACTTCCATTACTCAAACTGGAGCCATAACAGGAGGTTCAAATATTTCTGATGGAGGATCTTCAATCACGCAAAAAGGAATATGCTGGTCTTCAACAAATCCGAATCCTACAATCATCAATAATTTCACATCGGCAGGTTCTGGAACTCTAAACTTTTCAATTCCCCTCCAAGGTTTATCGCCTAATACAACATATTATGCAAGGGCTTTTGCAACAAGTGCTGCTGGAACTGGCTATGGAAACATTGTACAATTCAAAACATTACCTGCTTTAATACCTAATATAACAACAAGTTCTATTACAAATATTGGCCTAAATTCAGCCAATGCCGGAGGTAATATTTCTAGTGATGGAGGGGCATCTGTTACCCAAAGAGGAATTTGCTGGAGCACTTCTTCCAACCCAACTACAGCAAATTTTAGGACTATAGATGGGTCGGGGACAGGCGCATTTTCATCGCAAATGACTGGCCTTCAGACAAATCAAATCTATTATGTTCGGGCATATGCCATAAATTCATCAGGTACTGCATATGGGCAACAACTGACGTTTATAACTTTATCGGCCCAGCTACCTTCGGTTGCTACTACATCCATTTCCTCCATTTCCCAAACTACAGCGAATAGTGGAGGTAATGTTTCAAATGAGGGAGGAGCTTCTGTGATACAAAGGGGTATTTGCTGGAGCACATCTTCCAATCCAACTATTGCTAATTCTAGATCAATTGATGGTTCAGGAGTTGGATTTTTTTCATCGCAAATGACAGGTCTTCAATCTAACAGAACTTATTATGTTCGTGCTTATGCCACAAACACAGTTGGCACGTCTTATGGTTCACAAGTTTCATTTACAACATTATCTTACCAATTACCAAGTATTTCAACTGCTTCTATTACCGGTATCTCACGAACATCTGCCCAGGGAGGAGGTAATGTGACCAATGATGGAGGATATTCAGTTACACAAAGAGGGGTTTGTTGGAGCACTAGCCAGAACCCGACAACAGCAAATTCAAGAACAATTAATGGAACTGGTGCTGGCGTTTTCACCTCAAGTATTTCCGGCTTGTCACCTGCAACAACATATTATGTTCGAGCTTATGCAACAAATGCATTAGGAACGGCTTATGGCGCACAGACTTCTTTCAGAACTAATAATTAAAATCAAGTTGTATTTAGCTTGGCCTTTTAATGAAGAATAGTCGAAAACTGAAAATGAAAAGGTCATTGCTTGTTTTATTTTTTACTGTTAATACTTGGCTGGTAGTGTTAGCACAATTGTCAGGTAGGGTAGTTGCAATAGCTGACGGTGATACGTTCACTTTGCTTACCGCTCAAAACCAGCAGGTGAAGATCAGGCTGCATGGTATCGACTGTCCGGAGAAGAAACAGCCCTATTTCAATAATGCAAAAGCGTACACCTCATCACTTGTTTTTGGTAAGCAGGTTGTTGTGCAAGTGAAAAATAAGGATCGGTATGGCAGAACAATCGGCGTTGTGTTCTTGGAGGATAAGCGTAACGTAAATGAATTGTTGCTGCAGACTGGCTGGGCCTGGCATTTCAAAAAGTATGATCAAGATGCCCGCTGGGCTGCTATGGAACAGCAGGCAAGGCGAAATCGCAAAGGCTTATGGGCCGATCCCAATCCCATTGCACCATGGGATTGGCGAGCAAGGAAGAAATGAGAAGTCCTGATACAATCATTGTTAGATTATTTGCCTCGTCTCTTTAGAAATTGTTCAAAATGTTTCAGCACTGGCTGTGTCAGGTGGTTATGAAAAGCCTCATTAAACATCAGTGTTCCATTCAAAGGCGTAAGTATCCGTTGCATTCTGTCGGCTAAGTGCTCGTACCTGTGAAGAACGAGTGTGAAACCTTCTGTAATTTCTGTTGGAAACATCGGATCCTCTGCCAGGTAATAAATAAACTTCAGTAGCGACTCCGGGCTATCATTGGCTTCCACCTGTTGATTGAATATTTTGTCTCTAAATGGGTCATAGGCCATAAATAAATAAGCCGGGCCTTCCAATGTGGGCAATATGATTACTAATACTGCTACAAATTCCATTGGCCTTGTGGGGCTCGGAAATATTTCTTTTCTTTTTGGCATGAGTGCAAAATAAATGATAGTCAAGGCAAAGTATTTGGTTAGCTATTTTTCAGCTCCACATTTTTTTTACATCAGGGCTCGTCTATGCTCCATTTTGTCTGCGAGGCTATAGGGTGAATTGGCCAGGAAATTCCCTTTTAGAGCTCATGGGATATCGGTTTAAGGCTCAAATTCAAATGTATCTGAGCTCTATTTAGGTAGCATTTGAGCTTTAATTACTGATGAATGTTTTTGATGACAGGTCTTCCAAATCATTTTTCACTCCTCAAATACATTGCGTTCTAATGCTACAAAGTTTGGCAAAAGAATGAACCATGTTACTCATGCATTGTCTGGCGGAGATTACAGATCGTACCCTTGTTTTTGAACAGAGAAAACTTTGGCAGCAAGGATTAATTGAGCATAGCTACAGCGATTGTAACCACATTGGGAGTCCCCCAACATTAGCAGGTGATTATTTGATTCATGCCCAATTTAACCTCGATGAGGTAGCGGAAGGAGAGATGGGGTTGCTAATGCAACAAAAGGAAAACGCCCCGTCGGAGCTCAGCTTACGATGTGTGTTGCATTTGTCTACTGGGGTTTGGCAAATTGCAGAAATAAACGAAAGGAACAGTGTGAAACTGCTGGAAAAAAGAGGCAGGCTTGATGGAAAGATTTCCAGGATCATGGACATGTATTTGCTTTCTGTGAATAACCAGTATTTCTTCTATATCGATGATATAGACGCACCATTGTTTCAATGTGATCATGCTGCTTTGATGTCGTCACCACGTTTTCCAAAGCTTCATGTTGATGGACACGAGATGCCGGTTACTGCATCTATGAAGATTTGGTATTTCAGCAGCCAGCCAAAAGGTACTTTGAGTCTTAAAGCATTGCTTGCGGCTTAAGCATCATCGATTTTGCGCCAGCATTTCCTGTAATGTTTCCTTGAACTGTTGCTTTAATTCCAGCGGCTCAATTATTTTAAGATGTTTTCCAAAACTGAGCAATTGGCTCAATAGTTCCGGACTGTCAATCACCTGCATGCTTACCTGTATGCCATCTTTCAATCGCTTAGTTATTTCTTGTGAGTGATGCATCGGATGCTTCTCCAATAATACGCTGATGGGCTCCTTTACTTCAATCACAAGATCTATCGGATGATCGCTGCCACCCATAATGCCCACAGCGTTTTTGAATAATGACTCTGGATTAAAGTCGGTACGCTTCACCGCTATTTTAGGTTCCAATATTACATTGGTCATTCTGTCGAGGGCAAACGTGAGATAAGCGGCATGTTTTTCATACCAGCCAATCACATACCATTTATTGCGATTTTCCTTCAGTAAATAAGGAACCAGCGAGAAGGTTTTGTGCTCTTGCTTGTAGATATTGTCGTACTCAAAACTGATAGGATGGTTGTTGGCAATGGCATGGTATATCGGTTGCAGCCAATCATTGCCATCACTGCCAAGTGTCCGTTCAAATTGTACAAATTGATCCACCATTGGATCGCCGGGCTGACGAGAAAGGGAGAGCCGGGTGTAGATCTTGTCGATGGCTTCTTTGAAATGCTCGAAGATGCTGATGTTGCGATACTGGTACAGGGTGAGGGAGGCAAATTTGAGAGCATCTTCTTCCTGAGGATTCAGGGGAAGCTTTTCTATCGAATAGTTGTGTTCGTCGTAGTAATATCCCTTTCTGACTTTATGGTATTTGATGGGGGCATAATAACCCAGCCCTTTGTCGTTGCGCATGGCTTCAAAGTCCTTTTCAATCTGCGAAATAGAAATTTTACCAGACAACTCTCCAAAGATTTCCATTTCGCACTTGTTCCTGATATAGTCTTTATCGGGGAAGGGGTGCATATTGTTTCGCAGACAGCGGTCAATGATGCGATAGCGGGAAAGTGCTGACTTATTAGCAGGCATGAAAATGGCTTTAGTAAAGGGTTGAAGTTAGGGCATTTGCAAATGTTGAATGACGAGATTTTGCAAACAAAAAGTGAGGTTGCAAATAGATTGCGATGTAGCCAGATAAGTTGCACCCAGTTTCTCATCACGCATCATAGTAGAAACCCCTAAACCCACACTGGAACGGACCGGCTAATAACCGGTCCTTCCTTCGTTAGGTGAAAATATAATACTTGAGATAAGGGTTTGTCAGCAGCACTGTAGGAATGAAAAGGATGTTTGCAATGTATTTGCAATCAAAAAGCCCTTGAAGGGCTGTTACTATTACAAGTCAATCTTTTTTGGGAAATAAAATCTGCTGGGCGTCCAGCAGCGTCTTTTCAATATCCCGGGCTGCGGCAGCTTCAGCGAATCGAGCACCCTTGATAGCTTTCGTCTTCGCTTTATTGGCTATGGCAATCGCCTTTGTCATGGCTTCTTCAATAGTCTTAATCAGCTCAAATAACTCACTGGAATTATTGTTTTCTGCCATGGTCTCTTCTTTGAATGTATACTGTAATCTTGTAAGAACAATCTTATGCAAGCTGCTTGGGCAGATACCAATGTATTTACAATCTGACTCAGATTTAGGGATACTTACAGTCAGGAATAAGCAGCTTTCGATTATAACGAGGCTTGGCGTATTCATCGGCCATTTTCAAAAAAGCAGGTAAGTCAGCTGCTCAAGGTAATCGCCATAGCCCACATCATCATCGAGGAGGGTATTGCAAAAGGATAAGACTTTGGTTATGATAGAAGAAGTATTGGCTGAACTCATCAAGTTTACTTTAGATGAAGCACTCTGGATTTCAATTGAGTTGAAGGTTATTGTTGAATCATTTGAAGATGGGTTATTAAATTTTTCTATCCGACATGTCTATGTCAAGTATTTCGCCAACTTGGTCGCAGAACCAATTCCATCTTTCTTCCAAAGCTTCCCAATTCCATTTTCTTGCAAATCGATTTGAATTGTAGTCGTCAGCAAGTTTTTGAGTCATTCGAAATGCGGTAACGCCATCATTCTTCGAATTATGCAATCCCTTGCCATTGTATGTACTTATTTTCTTATCAAATCCCTCATTACTGGCTTCAATATTCTTTTTTCCACTTAACAATGTCAAGTTTGCGCCTGTGTTGATCCATTCTTCAATTTCAGGGTCTTCATGAAAGTCATGCCAGTCTTTATTGGTTTTGTATGATCTTGGAAGGATATGTTCTGTGTGAATATTTGAGTCCCACATAAACAAAAAGTTCATCGAGGAGTCATCGGTTTGATTGTATTCAATCATAAACAAAAGTGGTTTGCACCATGGTTCGGAATAAATATCATTCTCCAAGCTATCTTTTGCTCTCTGAATTGTATTGTACTGGCTAAGGTGTGATTCAATTTCTTTTTGAATTTCAGAAAATGGCCTTTCTTCTTTTATCCATTTAATTATGTTGAAGGAAATTTGTTTGATTTTGGATAGGGTATAGCCCGCTATCCAATTCAAATAATAGAATCTTCTAAGCGACCCTTTCAAAGGTTCATAGTCAGGATAATTATGCACTAAAGCTGCTAAAAGGATCGATCGCCAATAGGTACTCCATCTAAGGTACCAAAATGAATAGATGGTTTTATCATCCTTGTCATAGAGCT
The DNA here is from genome assembly GCA_943367855.1 of Asaia bogorensis. Taxonomy (GTDB): domain Bacteria; phylum Bacteroidota; class Bacteroidia; order Chitinophagales; family Chitinophagaceae; genus Nemorincola. The sequence continues at coordinate 15,250 of CALRKH020000056.1, forward strand.
CTTCTTTAAACTGTTTGCAGAAGTTTTTAAAATCGCTAATAACCTTATTTGGATCTTCACTTTGTAGCTTTGAAACTAATTCGTCATAAAGTGACTTTTTTGGATTCTGTTCAAGTAGGTAATATTCATAAATGACTAATAGGTCATTCATCGAGATTTCGGTTGAAGTAGCGATATTTTCAACATGCTTCCAGTCGTCAATAAATTGGTCCTCCTTATGTTTCTTAGTGACTGAATCATATGTGAGATTCGATTGAATTTTTCCAATTAGGAAGCTCTTGACCAAATCGGCATTTGAAAGGTCTAGGCCACGGTCGTTCAGCACCTGAAATAGCTTAATAGCAAAACTCACATTTCTACAATCAATTCTGATGATCTTTACATTGTTAAATAGGTAATTTAGAAAATGACCGGTTTCTTCCTCCCCCAAAGAGGAGAACTTGTCAGTAAAGAAATGTGCAGTATTAGTAAATTTATATGCTGGTTCCTCTTCTTTCTTCAAATCTTTCTTCTTTGGCTTTTTATATTTTAAAGCATTCGAATTCAAAATTTGGGTTTCAAATTCACTCTGATGGTTTGAATGAGTGCGTAATCTCAATCTTTCAAACTTATCATTGAACTTTATAGAAGATTGAATGATTTTGTGGTCAATAGCAAATGGATCCGAATCTGCAAGTTCAAAATTTATGTTCGGATATAAGTCTCTAATTACACAAAGCATGATTACTAGTGTAGTTAGCCTCTGTTGGCCATCCACAATATCCAAGTAAGTAGACTTCTCCTCTGGCTTCGCTGTTATAATTGAACCGAGGAAATAGTTTGGTTCATTTTCCATAGCGTCCAGCAGATCTTCCCAAAGCTTATCAAGTTGGTCATCGCCCCATGAATATGGTCGTTGATATCTTGGTACTTGATAAAGTGAATCTGTGTTACCCAAAAGTTCTTTAATTGTTAGGCTAGAAGGTTTGAAAATGTCTTCCATTGTTTATTTTTTTAGATCGCTCAAATAGAATTTCACTATAGAAAATAATTTACTGTATAACTCCCCCACAACAGCCTTTTTCAAATTACTCTGCCCTAGTGTTTCCGCCTTTTGCAGCCCTTGCGCTATGGCTTCTTCCAGTTTATCTGCCACGCTAAGGCGGCTAAGCAGCAATCGCTTTTGGTGTAACCACTCCCGAAAGGTTTCGGGCCTGTGGAAGCTGAACACAGGGCGGCTCCGTGGCCGGGGATCGGCAAAGTCGGTAAAGCGGGTGAGCTCGCCGGTGCTTTCGTACACAAAGCGCAGTGGCTCATTGTGCAGGTGTTTCAGCTTTGCCTTGGCATAGTCGTGGCTTTGTTCTTCCACCACAGTAAGGCGCAGGCCTTCTTCTTCGCGTTTGGCTTCAATAAGGCCCACGGGTTTACGGTCCACAAACAGTACATAGTCGGCGGGGCCTATATCGGTAAGGTATTCGCGGATGGCTACACCAGCACCGGCGCTGAGGTTGAGCTGCTCCTTGGATTGCACAATCCAGCCGCTGGTCCTCAGCAGTTTGTCGATATTATCCCTGGCTTGTTGCTCCGGATGTTGGTGCATGGTGTGATGGTGCAATCCTTCAAAGTAAAGAAAAGCTTCTTTATGACAGCACGGTTTATTTTCCTTTGTTTAAGTTTTTTTCTTTAAAGCTTGCAACAATCAAACTTGCGATATACATTCAGGGTCAAACGGAATCACATGCCTATTCATAAAATCCTTTTGAACGATGCGATTGGCCCGGTGTCGAAAAAGAAGGCAAAACCGGGAGATTATTGTACTTATCATTTCTCAGTAATTTTTGAGCCAGGTGCTGAATGCAATTTATTTATGCTGCTGGCTAAAACTTCGCAAAGCACCATCTGGCATAAATTGGTGGAAAGAAATGAAACCGATAATGATGGTGAGATTACCATGGAAATTGGGAAAATAAAAGTGGGTACCAAAATGAATTATCGTTTTGGGGTGTATTCCATAGATGCGCTGCAAAATGTGCGCATTATTATTACCAATTCCACTTCTAAGGAAAGTAGGCAAGTGAAGCCAGATGATCCTGGTGAAGGGATGACTATAAAGAGAGGCGATTCATGGGCACAAGAAATTACAGCGTATGAAATGTTTTAATCGAAAAGTATACTTGGTTGTTGTGCTTGCTTGTGGCATCATGACAGCGGTAGCGCAAGATGATCCGTCTTTTATACCCGGAGGAAGGAGAATAGATACCAGCAAAAATCAGTACAAATGCCAGTTCAACGGAAAAGCTAACGGCAACATCACCGATTTCAACAACGGAAGATTTTCCAACTCCCAATTGTTTACGGATATCGATATGTCGGCCTTTGAATTGGTGTCTACCCATGTGCGGTTTCAGGAGAAAGATAATGTGCAAAAGCTGGTGTTGTCGCCCATGCGGTTGCTAGGATGGGGGGCTTGTAACCCGCCAGGCTCCATCACTGATATCATCACCGATCTGAAAGTAAACCTGACTCAAACCACGGGTAACACAGTGCTTGGCTTCGGTCTTGGTTTTGACAATTCTTCACCCCGCTCTAAACGTAGCCGGCGGCTTACAACTAAGCTGTTCCATTATTTTCCATCCCCTGGCAATAGTTTGCCTGGAGATAGCTTTGATCTATACAAAAAGCGGGTGCTTGAACCGTATGAAAAAAAGTTGGATTCATTGGCCTTGGATTTATACGAAGCGAGAGCCAAGTCGGTGTTTACATTCAATGTCGCCTATAACCAACGCTTCTTTTCGGTGCTCAATACCCAATCAGATATTCCGTTGGTCGATAGTCTGAATTATTACGGTACCGAATCTAATGTTTGGTCGGTAAACATGTCGTATGCCCGCAACATTGGCAGTTTTGTTGTATCAGCAGGGTTCAACCATTTCAATACCCGGCAGAGTGCCGTAAAAGGGCAGGAGAAGGTCCCTTTTCGTGGGCTTTCGTTTTCGGTCAACAAACGTTTGGTTCGGTTTATTCCAGATAAAAAGAAACTACGCAAAACGGAGGCCTACCAACAGTCGCTGTTTGTGCCCGGGTTGCATGTAGGGGTTATTTATGAGCAACTCAAAACCAATAGTACAGACTACCAGTTTATCAAAGACAAGCGTATTTCCCGTGAAGTGATTACACCCATGATAGAAATATTGATTGCGCCTGCAGCACAGTTCAGGTTGGGTTTCCCCATTACAAAAGACAAGTTGGTGACCGATGTGAAAACAAGCTCCATGGGCGCTTCTATCGCTTATGTGCTCAAGTTGTCAAACCTTTCGAAATGATACATGGGCTTGTCATTGATCAACCTTTTTCAATTCATTTCGTTTGGCAATAAGGATTGTCGATTAGGTAAACAATAAAGCCGTCTGACAATTCTTTTGTCAAGACAATCAGGATTATACATCCATGGAAGTGTTTTCATCCTCCGTTTCTTGCCCTATTTTCTTTTGGGCCTCCAAACTATAGTAGTAAAAACAAATTGCTCCAATAATTACCAGTACACCTATCACCAAAAACATTTTGGTATTAGAATCATTTTGTGAAAGCATACTATTAGTTGGTAGTTGCTGATTTCTGTGATGCCGCTCAAACGCCAGTTCATTATCGAAATGACGAATGCTATCACCGTATAGGGTAACTCTCATAATTTTTTCAATTCAAAAATTTGTTGATCAACTCTTTCAAGGATGAAGTTGGTGAATATGGCACGGGCCAATTTTCCATCTGCAAGAAGGACATGAGTTTTCGCATTTGTTATATCAATGCTTAGTTCACGGAAATTCCTTTCAGCGATTAGAATTCTCTGATTGTGCCGAAACAAAGACTGCAGCACTAAGTCTTGTTTGATAGCATTTTGCATTTCACTTTTGAAACGAGCAGTTTTCTTTCGAAATGTTTCATTTCCGAAAGCATGTCGGCAAGGAACTGAACAAAAAAATTGATTTTTTCTTCGAGGTTGAAAGTACTCTCTGCAAAATTTGCATTTCTTTTCATCATACATCAGTGACATGATTAGTTGTTCAGCAATCGATTTTTATAATGAAGTCCTTTGATCTCGTGGCGTTCGATATATGCCAGCACTTCCGAGAGTCGATAATAAATTTTCCCGCCAATCTTTGCGTATGTGATTACCCCCTCGGCACGCATTTTAGCGGCTTGGCGTTTTGAAATTTTGAGGGTTTGAAGAAAATCAACTTCATCTAAAATTATCTCGTTGGCCGGTCTTTTCGCATTGGCAAACTCAAGTCTGATTTCGCGTAAAAAATCCTTTACGGACGGGAGCTTAAAAAAATCCTCAGAACTTCTCATGATTCACAGGTTTAGTGAAATGCAAAATTCTTTAGACTGCTAGAGTCTCAACTGCTAAATTCCGGAAAATGAATTCCGGAATTTTCACTGTTCTTTTTTTGATTTTTTCGTACGTGGGTGTCCTTTGATACTATTCAGACTCTCCAGAAGCCGCTCTAATTCTATTCCAGGCTTCTTCTTGTCCAGAATATAATGTCTAACGGCTGAGAATGGTTTTTTAGGATGAAATGGAATACCGAAAAGATGTAAAAGGGTCTTGTAGAGTTGGTTGGTTTCAAGGCCATCTAATTTAAGTAAAGCATTTTTGGGGGAAGTAAGGGCCAGTACAAATTCTCCCAATAGGATGGCTCCTTCTTTTGGATTTAGTGTATAAGTATTGAATTGATGCGTGTTTAACCTGATTCTGTATAAGCCTAAGTCCATTAGCTTAGTGACTCCCAAGCAAAACTCATAACATACACCGAGGATATTTTCAACTATTGTACGTTGCTCAGCGGTGAGTTCTAATCGATCCAGTGATATCCATTTTGCCGTGTTGCTATCTTTATTATCTACATAGAACTTGATATTTGGAATGAAGTAGTATTTTGAATCAGGGGAGAATGTAAGTTTTAAAAAATCAAGCTCTTCTTTCGTGTTTAATAAGAGGTCTATTTTTTCTTGATAAGGCAATTCACTCTCTTTGTATAACTTATCCATTAACTCTTTAAACTTCATGAATAGTTTTTTCCCATTTTTTTCAAGGAAGGCTTGTAATCCTTGCCCATCCTCAATGGAGAGTACTTCAATGATTGCATGCTCATCCTCAATGAAGTCAAGCATGTTGCTGTTTGTATCGTGTTTTACAGCGATAATTAATCTTATGTCATTTAAAGCACTTGAAAGCAACTGAACAAAGTTTTTGATTGAATTCGCTTTTTGAAATGCTGATAATTGCAAGGCTGTCATTTTGATATTCAATTTTGAGGGTGTATCAAGCTACGACTTTATAGTATGGATCAAATTTTTCGTGAAGAATGACTCCTCTATTTTGTCATTTAAGAAAGCATCAATTTTCTCTTTTTGAAGGTAAGTTACAATTTGCCCTAAAAAGGGCCGATTTTTTGCCGATTTATTCTTTTTTATTACCTTTGATAGAGCTCTTTGCTTTTTTTGGTGTGATTTTAGAGACATTTTTATTTTTCGCTCAAAAATTTAGCATTTCGCACTTCTCCAAAATCGCTCAAACCCAATGCTGACAAGGGTTTCCAGCGTTTTCAAAAAATAGAAAAAATGCAGGGTTCGAATCCCTTCCTCTCTGCAAAAAGTAAAAAGCCCCGTTAGGGGCTTTTTACTTTTTGGGGCAATCCATGCTGCTGTCTTGATATTGCTGATACATTATAAATCCAAACTACAATTCACCCATTCGCCATCGAAGCTGGCATTGTATTTTTTATAAAAGTTGATGGCGGGTTCGTTCCATTCCAGCACCTGCCATACGATGCGTTTGAACTGTTTCTCCTTGGCTTCTGCAATGAGTGCATCAAACAACAATTTGCCCAAACCTTTGCCCCGCATGTTTTCCGTTACCAAAATATCTTCGAGGTACATGGCTTGCCCTTTCCAAGTGCTGTAGCGGATATAATACAATGCAAAGCCTTGCACCATGCCATCTACTTCGGCGCAAAAAGCCCACCACACAGGGTTGGGCCCGAATCCACTTTCTTCAAAATGCTGCAGTGATACAGTTACTTCCTGCGGGGCTTTTTCATACAGGGCCAATTCCCGCACCAACTCCATCAGGCGGGGACAATCTTCTTTGGTAGCTCTTCTAACTGTGATAAACATAAATCTGTAATAGTTATTGACGATTGGCTTTATAGTTGCCTTGTGGTTGTAAAAAAGTAACGGCAGGTGCTTTGCCTGCAACAGGTGCTTCAAACTGCAGGACAAATCCTGCTACAGCTTTAAATACAAATTTGTGCTCTCCGGTAAAAGCCAGTTCGTATGGCGTCTGGCCGGGCACTTCTACATACAATGTGTTCTCGTTTTTGATGTACACTTTGGCCAGCATATTGCCGAGCTGATAGCTGCCGGTGTATTGTTCCAAATCAGCTTTGCTCAATGCCTTGGCTTTGGCAGTTTTTGCAAATACCAATTGAATATTGGGTGCTTCAAAACCAAATGCTTGCAGCGATTCTATATCGCCGCTGATGTTGGTATTAAAGCGAAATGATTGTCCGCCCTGAGCTGACGTGTCAATTTTCTCGCCTGCTATTATTTCAACAGGATAAAAGAAATCGTAATGCCAGTTGTTGAGCCAGTAAGTATTGCGGCTGGTACGCAACCAAAGGCTGTCGTGTTGCACAAATACATCATACGTGCCATAGGCGGGATGTGTGTACAAACCTTCGTAAGCTGCCAGCGGATGGCTCATACGTTGTGCACTCCGAATAGTAACAGGCTTTGTGTTTGTAACTGCTGCGGTTGTGGCTGCTTTGGCTTTAGCCACTGCATCGAGGTTGCGTTTGTTCCAGTCGATGGGAGATAATCCTAATGCACGGTCGGCAAGAATGCGACGTGC
>CALRKH020000057.1:0-21181 GCA_943367855.1 Asaia bogorensis
GTTTTAATTAATTTCGCTCAGCGCTAATTTACATCAGCGCCTTACCTGTGTAACGAACTTCATCGTTACGTGCTGTTGCTATTATTTTATTTTCCCAATCTTTCAAAGAACTTTAAATTAAGCACTACTGCTCAACTTATCTGCTAATGTACCAGCCTCGAACCAGTCGGCAACCATTACGTTGCTACATTCATCGTTATCGTTTTAAGAACTTATCGTTTCCTTATCGTTAACCTCGTTACCGTAAGGGAGTGCAAAGGTAGAAAGTGTTTTCTTTATTTCCAAATTTATTTTCAGATTTTTTTCTTCAAATAAACCAGCGAAACCCGCACCCAGTAAGCTTTTCAACACCTTAAGAACTTCTCTTTTTAACCGCCCCGCCGTTTCCGTAAGGGAGTGCAAAGGTAAGAAGCTTTTCGAAATTACCAAAACTATTTTCATAATTTTTATTTCGTGATGCCCATCCGCTGTACCAATAAGCCAAAACCGTAAGAACTATTCCCCGCCCGTTTCCGTTAAGGGAGTGCAAAGATAAGCACTTTTATTCCACCACCAAATTTATTTGAAAAAATAATTGAAAAAGCTGCCGCTGGCTTTCAGTATTATTATATAAACCTACTACATGGTAAGCCTATGGCTGGTATTGGTATTATATAAGGACTACACTAAGTATGGCAAGCACTACCCTAGCCCAGCAGATGCACATAATAGCATAGCTGAAGTGAGCACTAAATGAATAGTAGCCTATGTAAATGAAGCGTGAACAAGTGTGTGTAGTATATATAGTAGTGTAGCGCCACTATGAGACAAGTATGACCTAGCTAAATAACAAAGCTGGCAGTAAACATCAGGGTTCGATTTAGTTGTATAATTTTGCGCCTAAGAATTATATAGATATGCAGAACTCAATAACGAATGTAACTGTAATTGGCTCAGGAACTATGGGCAATGGCATCTGTCACGTATTTGCACAAAGTGGCTTTAATGTGTGTATGATGGACATAAAACAAGAGGCGCTAGACAGAGCAATAGCTACCATAGGAAAAAATATGGACCGCCAAGTGGCTAAAGGCAGCCTGACAGAAGCGGCTAAACAAGAGGCGCTAGGAAGAATAAGCACGTACACCGACCTAGGCAGTGCTGTGAAAGATGCCCACCTGGTGATAGAAGCTGCTACTGAAAATGTGGAATTGAAACTCAATATCTTTCGCCAACTAGACGAATTAGCACCAGCGGAGTGCATATTGGCCTCTAACACATCTTCTATATCTATTACCAAAATAGCATCGGTAACGAAACGTGCTGACAAAGTGATAGGTATGCACTTTATGAATCCGGTGCCGGTGATGAAACTGATAGAAGTAATAAATGGATATGCTACGGCTGAGGCTGTGACACAAACCATATATCAACTATCGGAACAGCTAGGCAAAGTGCCATGTGTGGCGAATGACTATCCGGGATTTGTGGCTAACCGCATATTGCTACCAATGATTAATGAAGCAATAATAGCACTACAAGAAGGAGTGGCTGGTGTGGCTGAGATAGATACAATAATGAAACTAGGTATGGCACACCCTATGGGACCGCTGCAATTGGCTGACTTTATAGGTCTGGACACATGCCTATCTATACTGAATGTGCTACACAGTGGAATAGGCAACCCTAAATATGCGCCAGCTACACTACTAGTGAATATGGTGCAGGCAGGTAGACTAGGTGCAAAATCGGGAGAGGGCTTTTATAAATATACTGCGGGCAGTAAGGAACTAGTAGTAAGTTCTCAATTTGCCAGCAAGCAATGGAAATAAGTAGTAGATAGATGAAAAAATGGAAATGGCAGGCTCGGAGGAGTCTGCCATTTGTGTATAAGGGAACGATGATTATCTATATTTTGACCTCCTTGGGCACGAACATGGCAGCATTGCCCCCATGACGAGCCACATCTCTAACAAGTGTGGAAGAAATAGTAGAATAAAGTGGTGAGCAAGTAAGAAATACCGTTTCGATATCGGGTGCTAACATGCGGTTCATATCGGCTATTGCTTTTTCGTACTCAAAATCGGTAACATACCTAATGCCTCTTAGAATAAATTGTGCATTGACTTTGTGACAATAATCAACGGTTAAGCCTTCGTAGCCAGTGACAATCACCCGAGGGTCGTTTTTGAAGACTTCTTTTATCCATTCGGTACGTTGCTCTACCGAAAACATTGGCTGCTTGGAGGAATTGATACCAACACCTATAATCAACTTATCGAATAGCTGCACTGCACGCTCAATAATATCTACATGCCCAAGTGTGATAGGATCGAAAGTGCCGGGAAACAAACATATACGCTCCATGCGGTAGATTAAATAGTAAAAAAGGTAAAAACAGTAGTTCCGTAATTTTTTATACGCTGAAAGTTTGGATGATTTTGATAATCATTTCTTGGTGTATGCTCTAGAACAAAAACACCACCTGACTTCAGCAAACCACGCTCAAATACATACTTTGGCAAGTCGTCTATATTCTGCAAAGCATATGGAGGGCCAGCAAAAATGAAGTCGAAACTATCTTCGCATTGCTTCATAAACTTAAAAACATCGGCCCTGATAACATTGGTGTAGCTATCTATTGCTAATTCTTTTACGGTTTTGCGAATGAAGTCGATAGTAACCTGATCTCTTTCGACAATAGTGAGGTCTAAAGCACCACGCGAAGCGAGCTCGTAACTAATGCTACCAGTGCCCCCAAAAAGGTCTAAAGTTTTAAGCCCTTCAATGTCAATTGAGTTGGATAGCATATTAAACAATCCTTCTTTTGCCACCTCGGTGGTGGGACGTGCAGGTATCTTAGCTGGAGGGCTAAACCTTCTGCCTCCAAACATTCCACTAACTATGCGCATGTGTATAATCTATTAGCCAGCTCAATAACTGGTTGCCATCTATGAATTAATTCTTTTCCTGTCACGTCTCTCAGATTAGGCAAAAACTGAGTCATTTCATTTAGATAATCGAAACCGTTATCGGTAAGTGCAGATGCAAGTACACTAACAGACGAAGGCTGTATAGCATGAACTGTGCAATAATGCAATACCTCATAAGCAATATCTGCCCCACCATCGCAATCAATAACTTTGTACCACAGCAGCTTGCCACTGAGATGCAAGACCAAGTATGCGTGCGTATCGGCTACGCAACATTGAAGTGTGTATCCGGCATGGGTACTTGCTGTGAGCATGGTGCTGACAAATGTATTAGTAGTGGCCGAAGGGAAATTGATATTGACCAACTCTACAAAACCAGCAGGATAAGCCGCAGTAACAAACAATGGACTATCTGCAATCTGGGCACTAACCACCTGCTCTCTAGGCTCTACGACAAATAGCTTAGTAAGCCAATCTGCAGCAGACTCGTCTGTAAACAACTCTTGAGGGGTGAGTAAGAATTTGCTGCCACCAAAGGAAACATTGGTAACTAACTCTCTGCGAGTGAATAGAGGATGTGAGGATAATAGCTGCTCGAAAAAATCTAAACGCCAAACAGGTTTGTGGGCACCATAACCAGCATAATGGACAGTGAGCACCTGACCATTGGCATCGAAACCGGCAGCCCATAGGCCTCTAGGCACTATGAGACAAACAACTTTTGCTACGCTCTGGAGCAAGTTTTCATCTTCCCAAGCGTTATAAATGTGTTCAATAATTCCGGTTTCTCGCATAAAATGTATTCTATGAGGTAAAGAGCGCAGCAGTAATGCCATAAGACGATAACTGAGGCGGCACAAAAATATACTATTTTCTGAAGGGCAGGCGACCACGTACAAGTTAAGAAATAATAATATAAAAGAGTAGAGAAGGGACAAAAGAAAAAACCCACTATTTTTACGGCTCCCAATCGGTCTATAGCGGGCACATAATAGAAATGATAGAAATAAAGCGTATCAAAAAGAGCTTTGGCGAAAAAACTGTTTTGCACGATGTATCGGCGAAAATGGAGGCTGGCAATACGAACTTGATAATAGGCAGTAGTGGTAGCGGAAAGACTGTGCTGATGAAAATAATGATAGGACTGATGCCTGTGGACGAAGGGGAGGTGCTGTATGAAGGTAGGGACATAACAAAAATGAATACCAAAGAGCTGAAGGAACTACGAAAGCAGATAGGTATGTTGTTTCAGGGTAGTGCATTGTTTGACAGTATGAATGTGGAAGCGAATGTGATGTTTCCGCTTGATATGTTTACAAAGATGCGCTATAAGGAAAAGCTGGACAGGGTAAATGAAGTGCTGGAGCGAGTGAACCTAAAAGATGCTAATAAGAAGTTTCCGGCGGAGATAAGTGGTGGTATGAAAAAGAGGGTTGCCTTAGCGAGAGCAATAGTACAAAACCCTAAGTATCTGTTTTGTGATGAGCCCAATAGTGGGTTGGACCCACAAACATCGCTAGTGATAGACAAATTAATAAAGGAGATTACTAACGAATACAAAATCACTACCGTCATAAACACGCACGACATGAACACGGTAATGGAAAGTGGCGACTACATATTATATATGTATCAGGGTCACAAACAATGGGAAGGCTCCAATAAAGAAATCATCTTCAGCAATGATGAGCGGTTAAATAATTTCATATTTGCATCTGAGTTTCTGGCAAAAGCAAAAGAAATGAGTATGCTGGAAGCAAAGAACCTTAATAGATAAGCAGTAAACAATCAACAATAATAAACTAAGCCAAAATGCACTTCAAAGTCAATTTGACCCTTGTGGCAATACTTATAATAGTGCTGTTCTTCAACATTCCGTTTTATAACAACTGGATGAACACCAACATATTGGGAGATCCATTCAGTATATCGGCCCACATGGAGCAGATGGATTTGGAACAGCGTAAAATAAACAGGTTTGGGTATTCTTACCTTATATATAAGGAGCTAACAAATTCTTACGAAAAAGCAGGTATAAAGAATGGACTTGTGCTGCTGCCACCAGAGAAGTTTTTGAAAGAGCGAGGTGTAAATAATATAACAGTAGCTGAGCCTATGGTATTTTATTACCTAACGGGAAAGAAAGCGGTGTGGTATGATAGCCCTGATGTGGCAAAAGCAAACTGTGTGCTGCTGCCTGATAACGGTGGGCGCATAGTGCTGAGGAAAATAAATAATGCAGATGAGCTAAAATCGTTGCTCGACATCTTTAAACAATACAAACTAGACCTATGAGTGTAACTGGGCTACTTTTTCTATTAATCGCTCATTACTTCACAGGGCGTGGCATTATAAAGCTGTTCAAGTTGAATATGAGCGAGCTTGAGTTGTCTAGTATATCTTTTATAGTAGGCGTAACTATACATTCATTTGTGCCATCTATAATGGAGTTGATGCATGTAAAACTTACTAGCGGCAATATATATATGTGGCTGAGTGTATGCACTATGCTGTGCTCTATTCCACTGATAATGGGCATAAAAAACACTAAAATCAACAAGCCTAGCTTGCCTCAGTTGTATGAACTGCCGTTTTTGCTAGTTATTGGTTTTCTTGCTGTGCACAGTGTATGGAGATGTTTCTACTTTCCGCCTACCCCAAGAGATGTGTTAACTGGTGTGGAACTGATAGCTGACAGAGCAGTAATAGAGCATACGATGATCAACTCTGCCTTTAGTGTGGATGTGCGACTGAATGGTGCTGCCAACAATATCTTCAAATCACCATTTATTACCAGCCTTCAAATTATTTACAAATTGCTGGTGCTACCATTTGGGCAGATGTGGCTGAGTGTATTGTTTTTGAGCTTTACTACCTGGATGTACTCGCTAATACGTAGCAAAGTACATCCGCTAATAGCAGCTACCCTCATGCTAGTTTATATGGCTGTGCCGGACCTGTTTGCCTATACTTACATAATACTGTGGGACTATAGTAACATGATATTCTTTACCATAGGCTATGTGGCATTGATGAAGCACCTTACGACCGGTAGCAGGAATGAGTTGATTTGGGCGTCGTTTATGCTGGGAATGGCTACATATATAAGATCGGAAACGTTGGTGCTAACGGCGATGCTGTTGCCAATAGCGGCATACTATCAGTTTAGAAGTAAGGATAGCCTTAAGGATATAGCAATTAAATCGGCAATACTAATGGCTGGCCCAGTGATTATGAATGTGGTGCTGAGCAAAGTGCTGATAGCTAATCTGATACCATATAAATTTGAATTGGGGAGCTTGATAAATGAAGACCCGCTGAATATAGGACACTTAATGGATAAGGTGACTGAAATAGCTTCTTTAATGATATTCTCAACTAAGGGAGAGGCGGTATTTGCAAAGTTCTTTTACATATTCCTGATAGTATTGGTTGCTGATATGATCTTTACTAGAAAGTTGAGCAAAGAAGGAGCACTTGCATTATGGGGTGTAGCTGTTGTATATCTAGGATTGGCATTACTATCTCATTTAATACCTAGCCATACGATACAGAACTCTGCTAAAAGAGGCTTGTTCAAGTTGCTACCGCTAGCTATACTTTATATGGCTAATAGTGGATTGCTGCAAAAGTTGTCGGAGTTTCTGAAAGCGAGAGAACTAAAAGCTACGACCCCTAAAACTGTATTGTCGGCAAACATCAATAATCAGAAGGATAGTAAAGGAAAGAAATAATGTAACATCATTAGGCAGGTCGAATTGGACTTCCTGTCCAATCGCTTTGGTGTTGGAGGTTTTCGCCTTTCATTACTAGGGAAAGTGCATCTACTTTTACGTCGTTACCCATTTCACTATCGTAGAGTACTATAGTGCGGGCACCGATGCTGCACCTAGCGCCTATTTTGACAGGGCCAATCTTCATTACTCTGTCTTCAAACAAGTGTGTTTGTGGGCCACAATCTTCGTTTAGGGCTGAGTCGTCGCCAATCTCTACCATATCGTGCTCTGTGATATCGGTTGTATTTAGCCAAACGCGACTGCCTATCTTGACACCGAACAAACGTAAGCATATTGGCAACCATGGAGTACCCTTCATGAACTGAAGCATAAACGGCACTGCCAGAGATTCGTAGGTTGATGTAATAGCTTCACTGAACCATACTCTTGCGGTCCACATAGGACTTTGTATAGGTTTGTATTTACCAACAAGAAGCCACTTGAGCAATACTGTAACCAGAAGTGCTGGAGCGCCCATAAAAAACAAATAATAGAATGGGAGCTCTAAAGCAGCAACCCACCAATCTTTATCAACTACCAGATTATCGGCATAGGCAATAAAAAGAATGCTACATATAATTATAACTGTTTCTGGCAAGATTATTCTTGCGAACTCTACCACGCTTCTACCTAAGAGTCTTGGGGGGGTGGGTCTAGTGGTCATAGTAGCAGGGAAGGTTCTACTCTCTTGCCTGCGTGGTAGCGGAATGGCTGGAGAGCCAAACCAATCTTTGGCTTCGGAAGCAGCCATTTGCTCTGTATTAGGAGGAGTAGATAGTACCCCTATGAGCATGCGTTCATTTAGTGTGTAGCCCTGTGGAATCAATCCACTATTACCTACAAAGCTATTGTCGGCAATAATAGTTTGCTCGAGTATAAGTCTTTGACCGCGCACATCAGCTTCACCTAAAGTAACAGCATCGGCAACGAATGCATCTTTACCAATTTCTAGTAGTGGATGTGTGACACTACTAGCTGTAGATATCTCCGTATTAGTACCTACTTTGGCACCTAAAGCCCTAAACCATAGTGAAACGTAAACTGTAGCGAAAACTGGATGTAAGACGATAAGAGAAAGCGACATTAACTGATCAGCAAACCACTTTCTGACGTATAAACCACTATAAATGGGATAGACACCTGGTCTGAGCCCAACTAATAACAAACGAGAAATGCCGATAGTAGTAAGTGCAAACAGCACTATATAAGTGAGTGCTAGAGAAGGTGTAACTGTGAGATAGCTAAAATCGTAGGCTGGCGTAGAGTTATCGAGATTATGAATAACGATAACAATAGGTAACAATGGGCCTAAAACAGTGATTGGGAAAAGCAACAAACAAAATGCGAATACCATTGAATATGCTACCCTTTTAGCTGAACTTACATTGAGTGGCTGAGGGTATTCTTCAGGCTTTCTTGATGACTTAAAAACAGCGGGGCTACCCTGCCATATTTCACCTTCATTAATTGTTTTACCTTCTTGCAGGTGACTTAAATCTTGCAACTCACCCCAAGCCTCAATAGTAGCACCGCCAGATACTACAGCACTGCTACCTATATAGGCATGGTCGGCAATAGTTATTCTTCTGAGTTTGAGATACCCATCTTCGACCCAAGCATTATTGAGTACGACTTGAGAACTGATACTAACATCTTTTCCAATAGTAACTAAATCTTCGGCACCAATAGTGAGTGAACCAAGCTGTGCATCCTTAGAGATAGTAACCCCTAAACTGCGTAAATAACCATTATAAAGTGGAGTTCCATTTAAGAATTGAGAAGGGAACAACTCCTGCATTCTGTTGACAAACCACCATCTGAAATAATACCCTCCCCAAAGCGGGTAGTCACCTTCTTTAATTTTCCCGATAACTAACCACTTGAGCAATACTATAAGTGTAGCAAAAAACGGAGGAATGAGCAAGTATAAAGAAAATGCAGCACCGAGCGCATAAGGCACGTTGTCGTATTCTTCTTTAACTATGTAATAAGCCAAGTAAGGGAAAAATATCTGCACAGCGAACAATGCATACATAAAAAGCAAGCTAAATGTTTGCCCCAGCCAACATAAGTAAAAATTGACTGGTTTGACACTACGAAAAATTCGTTTTGGCTTGATTTCTGTAACAGGTTTAGTATTCCAATATTCTGCTACGGCACTTAATGGCCTATGCATATAAAGGTCTTTAAGCGAAGCCTGAGGTATATTGGCATCTTTGCGCAACTTAGAGACTACAGCAGCTGCCAGAAGAGAGTGACCTCCTAAATCATTAAAGAAGTCGTTATCAAGGGTAATGTGCCTATTAGGAAAGAACCGCCTGAGGACTGCCAATAACCTGTGTTCTATTGACTGATCTATATCTATTACTTCATCAATCAATGGTCCTGTATTTTCCAGAAGCATAGCAGGAACAGGCAAAGATTTTCTATCGATTTTGCCACTTGGCAGTCTTGGCATTTCTTTGAGTTGCACAATGACAGCTGGCACCATGTAAGGAGGCAAAACTTTAGCCAATTGAGCCCTAATTTCCTCTTGATTCATGTTGACAGGATCATCACAAACTACATAACCTGCGAGATGCTCTTGCCCATTGACGTCTTTTTTAATAGCCACTGCCGCAGCAATTACATCTTGCAATTCGCTTATTCTGTTTTCTATCTCTCCAAGCTCAATTCTATATCCTCTTAGTTTAACCTGATCGTCGAAACGGCCTTGAAAATCAATACTTCCATCTGGATTAATTACTGCGGCATCGCCTGTTCTATAAATTCGATTGCCTGGCATGTCCGCAAGCCAGATAGGTTTGTCTAAAAATTTATCGGCACTAAGATCAGGTCGATTGATATATCCATTACAAACACCAGGACCAGAAATTATCAACTCACCTCTAGTGCCTGCAGGCACTAATGCCAGTGACTCATCAACAACTGCAAGACCATAATTGGGTAAAGGATTGCCGATAGTTATAGTATCGCCTGGTTGTAGCCGAGCAATGGTGGCAGTAACGGTGGTTTCGGTAGGGCCATATGTATTAAAAAACAACCTAGGAGGTGCAGACCAACGTTCTAAAACGTGAGCAGTACAAGCCTCGCCACCTGCATTTACCAACCTGATGCTGGGCACATCATTGTCTATAACAGCCAGCAAACTAGGAACCGCATGCAAAACAGTAATATTATTTCGCCTAAGCAAGTCTGACAACTCATCTATAGCCTTGGCGGTAGTGGCATCTGCAACCCACAAGGTGGCACCTACTAAATAACTAATCCACACTTCCTCGCACCACATATCGAAAGACACCGAGAAACCCTGATACACTTTATCGGACTGCAAAATGCCTAAAACACTATGCTCTGCCCTAACGAAATGACAGATTTGCCTATGTGTGATAGGAATACCCTTTGGCCGACCAGTGCTACCTGAAGTGTAAAGTACATAAGCCCTATCGTCTGGCAGGGGGCCAACAATGTTTAAGGTCTGATGATTGGAGCTAGATTGTGGGACAATCTCGAATCTAGGAATTGGCAGGTCAATATCTGAATCGGATATGTAAGCTAAAGCACCAACCTCAGATAAAACAATACGTACACGCTCCTCTGGCATTTCTCTATCTAATGGCACGTAAGCAGCGCCACATTTAACGATTGCCAGAATGATAACATGCAATTCTAACCCTCTAGGCCACCATACACCCAAATTATCGCCTGCCTTAACACCATTAGTTGTCAGCACATAGGCCATAGCGTTGCTCCATGCGTCTAGCTGAGCGTATGTAAGGCTCTTGCTATCGTTTTGCAATGCTATTACATCAGGATATGTGTTAGCACTTGATCTGAAAATATCGGCCAAGGTCTCTTCCTTCAGTAATTCGGGGCGTAATGTACCTATTAAAATACCAGATTGCATTATTTGCACTAAGTGTTAAGTTGCTGTATACCACTGAGTTGTACGTATAGAACGGTTGGAAAAATACAACTTTAAAACATGCTGACACTACCGTAATAAGCACAGATACAATTTGCAAGTTGGATTTCTGATATCGTTAACACTTAGCATGAAGTAAACAGAAGGTGCCATTAACATATTTTTATTGCCATGTTTTCGATATTCCGCTAGCTTTTTCGGTACTTTCGCAGATTGCCTCGGCTAAATCCGGGGTCGGCCTTAATGTCGTTACCTCCAATACTAAAACACGTATACAACCATGGCACCGAAGAAGTTATTCGGCGTGGTAAGAAAATCTTTTACACCTCGGGTGTTCAAATGCTAGATGTAGACCATCTGCTAGAGCAAGTGCGCTTTAGAGTACGTAATGATTTGTATCAAAACTATTACACAGTAACCATCAATAAATACTTGCAGCCAAAAGAAATGGCTGTTAGGTGTCAATGCCCATATAATCTTGGTGAAATATGCCGGCATGAAGTAGCTGCACTTTTTCAGTTAAACGATATAATACAGAGTGGTTTTTTTGAAAACGTGAATATTTCTTATGACCAGAAACACACTGTAGTAAGAATGAGGCAAGTAAACAAACAAATGCTACAGTTGTTTACTGCGCCGGTGGCATTAGAAAAAGCGGAGAAAATAGCCAATGGTGAGCGATGCACTTTTACTACTCATAAAAACGGCAACATAGATGGTGCAGTACCTACTGAGGGTAAGACCTGGAAAGTAACTATCAAGCAAAATGAAGATAAATATTTTGACACAACGTGTAGTTGTACAGAGTCATCTCACCCACTATGTACACATAAGGCTGCATTGTTTTTGCAGATATTAAAGTCTCATGGTGCCCAGCACTTTCAAACAAGTCAGAACTGGGATATACAAAAGAATAAACTACTAGAGCAGTATGGATATAGCTTGTCGGATGACCTGACAGGAAAATTTGAATTTACATACGAAAACAATAAACCTTTTTTAAGAGTACTGGACCCATCTATAAAAAAGGTGGCAAGTGGCAGCACAGCAACTGCAACAGCTGCTGTGGTAAAAGAAGCAGAAGTAGCAGAAATAAAAGCGCCCAAAAGAATTGGTATAGTAATAAATACAGACCCAGAGCAATTCCCATTTATAGAGGTGGCGCTAATAGCTGCGGAAGTAAACGAAGAAAATACTGCCTTTGTGGGTGCTATAGAGAAGCTAGAGTTGAGCCAATATATAAACCCAACCTGGTTTATACCAGAGGATAGAGATATGCTAACCGCAGCAAAAAAAATAAGCAATGATGAATTACTAAAGTATTTGAAGAAAAATCTACCGTTTGGCGATTTACTACACGACTATGATAGTGTGCTAAAAGATATACCACAAGAAGATATCAGAGAGCAAGCCTGGGAGTATCTGTTGCCCAAATATCAGAAGCTCTTAGACCGATATAACCTGCACCCCTTCAACTATATAAAAACACCGGGCAAGTTACTATCGTCTCAAACGATACAACCGATAGGCTATGCACCAGAGAGAGCACACCCTCAACTAATAGTAGAAAAAAGAGGGACAAAATATGCTGTAATACTGGAATGGAACATCAACAATACTGCAATAGCATACAAAGAAGTAACACAACTTAACGCAGCTATGGTGCGATATGGCAAAAGCCTCTATACGCTGAACTCGCCTGCAGAAATAATGATTGCAGAACGATTTTCGCCCAAAGGAGAGTTGCTGATAAGCGCCAAAAACTGGCAACAATTTTTGAGCGACGAAGTACTAAAATGGGCTGATGTAATTCATGTTCATTTTGCAGAGGAACTAGTGGAACATGTGACTCATGCCACGCCTCAATATCGACTGTATGTATCGGAAAGAGATCAAGCATTAGTGCTTCAACCCTCTTTTATGTATGGTAATATAGAGGTGCGCCCGAGCCACTTTGGAGATGTAATACAACCAGTGAATGGCATAGTGACGATAACAGTAAGAAATGAAGCTAGTGAGCGTTCTTTTCTGGAACTGCTGGATACGCTACATGCTGACATATTGCACAATAAAAGAGAAGGATTCTTTCATTTGCCCGCCACTGCAGTGCTTGCAAGTAATTGGTTCTTCAAGTTCAATGACCTGATGCGTGATAATAACGTGGAGGTGCTTGGACTCGATAACCTACGCAACATGCGTGTGAACATTCACAAACCACAAACTCATATTCAACTTAGTAGTGGCATAGACTGGTTTGACGCATCGATAGAAATAAAATTTGGAGAACAAACTGTGACTATAGCCGAAGTAAAAAAAGCCGTAGCACAAAAACAGAATTATGTAAGACTGGGAGATGGATCGCTAGGGATGCTACCAGAAGACTGGCTGAAGAAATATAGCCTGATGCTGAAAATGGGTGAAACGAAGGGCAATAAAGTGCGCTTGAAGAAGTATCACTTCAGCGTGCTGGACGATTTGCTAACAGAAATAGATGATGACACCATACTGCAAGAACTAGAAGCAAAAAAAGAAAAACTAGAAAAAATTCTCACTAACGATTACAGTAAAATTGCTCAGCCGGGGCGACTATCTGCTACGTTGCGCCCCTATCAGCTAGCAGGATTTCAGTGGTTGATATTTCTGAATGAGGCAGGATGGGGAGGTATATTGGCTGACGATATGGGTTTGGGTAAAACGATTCAAACGCTAGCATTTTTTCAGCACTATAAAGACCTACACCCAGAAGCAGTATTTATGGTAGTGTGCCCAACAACATTGATGTATAACTGGGAGAATGAAATAAAAAAATTCACCCCAGAGCTAAAACATGTAATACATCATGGGCCCAAAAGAACACCTACACCAGCAACAACCTACAGTGAGTTTGACATAATAATAACTACGTACGGCACTATGCGTAGTGACATAAAGACACTAAGAGAAATTGCCTTTGAGTATGTGGTGCTAGATGAATCTCAGTCAATAAAAAATCCACAGTCGCAGGTAGCGAAAGCTTCATTGCTAATAAATAGTAAAAACAGGATTGCACTTAGTGGTACACCAGTGCAAAACAACACCTTTGACCTATATGCACAAATGAACTTTCTAAACCCTGGGATGCTGGGCAGCAGAGAGTTTTTTATGAGTGAATTTGCTACACCGATAGACAAGTTTATGGAAGACGAAGTAAAACGTCAGTTGCGTAAACTTACTCACCCGTTCTTGCTAAGGCGAACTAAAGAACAAGTAGCAAAGGACCTACCAGAAAAAACAGAAACCATATTGTTTTGCGAAATGGGTGCTGAGCAACGTAAAATTTATGACGCCTATCGGAACTCTTATCGTTCGCAAATACTTGGCATGATAGATGAACGAGGTATGGAGCGATCTCAGATGCACATACTACAAGGGCTTACCCGCCTGAGACAAATATGTGACTCTCCTGCGATATTAAACGAAGAAGTAAGATATCCGAACCATTCGATAAAATTAGACGAGCTAACCAGAGAAATTACAGAGAACGTTGGTGACCATAAAGTGCTTGTGTTCTCTCAGTTTCTGGGTATGCTAGACCTAATAAGAACCAGAATGAAGGAAGACAATATAGAGCATGTATATTTTGATGGTAGTAGCACATCTGCCGAGCGGGAGAAAGCAATTAGAGCTTTTCAGGATAACCATGAATGCAGAGTGTTCCTGATATCGCTAAAGGCAGGAGGTATAGGGCTAAACTTAACAGCAGCGGACTATGTATATATTGTGGACCCGTGGTGGAACCCAGCTGTGGAGCAACAAGCCATAGACAGGACTCACCGTATAGGACAAACTAAAAATATTTTCGCATACAGGCTCATTTGTAAGGATACGCTTGAAGAAAAAATGCTACAACTGCAGGAAAGAAAAAAGAATCTAGCTAACGACCTTGTGTCTGATGACAATGCATTTGCCAGAAGATTATCTAGAGATGATATTGCTTTCTTATTTAGTTAAAACGATAGTATGTTAAATTGTACCAATTGCAGGGCTATCATGGCAATACCCACAATTAAAATGGGTAACTTTAGTTAATACTATGAAACTGATAATCGTTGCAATAATAGCAGTCTTCTTTTCTCTCGTCACATGGGGACAGAATGGAGATGCTACATTATTTGCACAAAGTCCGGATGGGAAACAAGTGCATTTGCTATGGTCGTTTAGAAAAGCACCAACAGACACCGTTGGCTATTACATAGCCTGGAAAAACAACAACAGTGGCTGGAAGCCCATAAACAGGAATAACTATGTACCTGGCTTTATCAACTTTCAAAATAGCAAACAAGTCAAAATCAGCAAATGTGTCGCTCTGCTTGAGAAATTGGGTATTGACAACTTTTCTCAATCAAAATTTTTGACTGCATGGACTGCAAATGACAAGGGGATGAAAACGATTGCCTATACTGCCTCTCAAAGTTTTGAATGTGCCACATGCATTGGCTTGGCAGCTAAAGATACGCCCGCTGCTACTACAGTAATAAGCTATGGCTTATTTAGCGCAAGCAATAAACAACTATTAGCAACAACTACTTGGGCACCAGGCTCCACATCAAAACTAGAATCGGTAAACAATATATCGACAAGACCATTGCAAGGCGAACAAAAAGGTATTATAGTAACCTGGAATGCAGACCTAGCAAAGCTAAGTGAAACACACGTTTCAGGATTTTATGTATATAAAGAAGGGATAAGAATCAATGACTGGCCAGTGTCTAATAGTAATAACACTAGTAACATTACTGAGTTTAGTTTTATAGATTCGAATGCAAGCGCAGAAGAGACCATAAACTATGGCATAAGCGCTGTAACATCTCTTGGTATAGAAGGTCCTATTATTACCTACCAGCATCTACCGGAGGAGCATCCTAAAAAATACGAATCTGCAAGGGTGACACGAATAGAATCGCTTGGTTTTTACTTTAAAGAAGGAACAAGCGTACAATGGTCATTGCCAAAAGAAATAGAACAATTCGTAAAGGGGTTTGTTGTGGAAAAGCAGAATATCCCTAGTATGTACAAAGTAGTTTCGGGTATACTACCAGCTACAACGAGGTCATTCATAGACAGCTCAGGCTCTAACATTGATGGCTATCTGGCTATTAGAGTTACAACAATTTATAAAGACAGAACATCCATTACAGGACAACCTTTGCTATATTCATATTTACCTATGCTGGAGCCAGTAAGACCTACAAATTTGACAGCTAAACAAACCGGAGATGACAGAGGAGGGAGTATACAAATAATGTGGGATGAACCCATGCAGGGAGATTCATTAACGGACAAATACCGAATCTATTTAGGTGATGAGCAATCAGGTTCCTTTAGCCCACTTCAAACCACATTGTCTAAAAATAAGCACATATATACTCATTCTGTGCCAGCTGGCTCATCTGGCATTAAATTCAAGTTCTTTGTAACAAGTATGAGCAAAGATGGATCGGAAAGTGCACCGAGTGATACTGTTGTAGTAACATTACCCAAAAATCTACTTAAAGCGCCTGAATTTGCAGCAAAAGCAATGCCCAATAGACAAGTGAAAGTAAACTGGAAATATCCGTACGTAACTGAACTAGAGGGATTCAGAGTGTATATAAATAATGACCTAGTAGCTGACGAAAAGATACTAAAAGCTAGTAGCCGCGAATACATAAGCCTAGCACAAGCCGCTGGCACTAAGTGTACTGTAACAATAATGGCAATAGGGGCTAATGGCCATAATGGTTTATTGGCACCATTGAATACTGTAGAAATACAATAGATGAACTGATATAAATCAGGGTATTATTTTGCTTATGCTAACATTGGTCAGTAGGTATAAGCACACATATTTGGTACCTTTAGTGTAACTAAAACACACCAGCTATGTCTTACATTCTAGTTGCAACCGACTTTTCTGCTTTGGCCGATAATGCTGTAAGTTATGCAGCTAGGTTAGCTGCATGGCAACAAAGAGACCTGATTGTTTTTCATACTTACACCATACCTATATTGCCTGGGGAAGTGATGATAGCATCATCGATAATAGAAGAAATGTCGCAACAGGCAGACGAGCAATTACAACTATTGACGAGAAATCTGGCTGTGGCTCATCCTGGTCTTACTATTAGAGCTGTAGGCTCTCCTGGACCGCTGAGCATGGCTATAAACAAATATGCTGATGAGCATGGTAAGCCGTGGGTAATAGTGATGGGTAATAGTAATACTGTTAGTGACTCTTCTTGGTTCTTCAGCACCCTAAACGAGGCAACTAACGCCATCAATGCAAGTATATTGGCAATACCACCAAGCGCTACTTTTAAGCACATCAAAAACATATGCTTAGCAATAGATTTTAGCGCCCAACAGAATACTGTAACGCTTGGTAAACTAAGTGCGATTACAGACCAATGCAGAGCCAACTTGCATGTACTCCATATCAGCCAAACCCCTTACACCAAGGATAATCTACCCCTTATCAATCCAATAACTCAGTCTATGCTGGAAGACAACAAACCAGAATATCACTTTAGGGTAGATGAAGACATAGACCATGCCATACACGACTTCTGCCACAAATATCATGTAGACATATTGGCTGTAGTGCCTGGTGATTATTCTTTGTTCGAAGGGTTATTTCATCATAGTCATACCAAAGCTCTGGCGAAAATGATGGAAATACCATTACTTATTATGCACGAAAACCGATAAAGTCTACTATTTGCCAACACTCAACATATTGAGCAGTAGCTTAATAGCACCTTTGTTGCCTGCAGGTAGTTGGCGTGAAAAAGACAGAGCAGTATATACATAATGCCCCTTACCATAGCTGGTATATAAAGTGCTTCCTGATAAAGGTTGCTCAGCTGCGTCGTGCATAGAAAATATAGGTGTGTACTTAGCATCCCAAGTAACAGGGAAGTACAAACCTCTTTCTTGTACCCAACCATCGAAGTCTGACTTTGATATTTTATTAGGTGTGTTGAGTAGTTTGTGCTTATCATCTAGTATAGTTACTTCTGCATCTTCTTCCGTAACTCGTTTGGCACTTAATGTAAACGGATAAGGACCGAGCTGAGTGGTAGCCATATCTTGCATAGTATTGTATTGCATGACCAGTGTGCCGCCATTGCTAGCATAGCGCAGTAATTGAGGCAACCAATAACTCATTCTTTTTTCAGCATTAACTGCTCTAATGCCGGTAAGTATGGCATCGTATTTAGCTAGAGTCTGCTCATTCATAATGTCGTTTTCGGTCAAAATATCGACCCGTAGCCCTGCCTGCCTAAGCATTGTAGGCACATTATCTCCAGCACCATCTACATAACCGATTGTTTTAATAGCTGATTTCCATTCTGGCTGTATAACCTTTACAATAGCTGGTTTGAAATATTGTAAAACTGGCAGATGGCTATACTTTATCTCGTAACGTGTTAATGCTTCTAACCCATTTGCCCTAGCTACAAGAGCGTAGTCGGCACCTTTAGTTTCTTTACCAGCACCTATCTCTACCCAAATAAGCGTATCGGCACCCTTTGCTAAATTCATAGCCCCTGTAGTAAACTGAGCAATACCTGTTCTGCCATTTACTACATCAATAGTTACACCATCGAGCTTTTTGTGCGACTGAACTCTCATTTGCATTTTAGCTACACCATCGGAACCTGCAATTACTACTGCACTACCAAAACTCACATCCACATCTGGCACAATGCGCAACTGCTCTACAAGGTCGCCTTTTACAGGATCTAGTTTTTTAAATGACCAAGGAACTGAAATAGAGAGTGGCAATCCTCCAACTTCTATATTTACAACTGTTTTCAACCACTCCTCGTCCTCGGGTAGCCCTCTGGTAGGCCCCATAGGCATGTAATATGTGGCTGCATTGGCTGGCTTAGATAGCCAATAAGGCTGAGATAGTTGAGCAGCAATAGGAATTTGAATTTGCTTTTCGATATTATAGAGTGTATCTCTACCCAATTGCAAGTTGAGCAATGTATCGCTAGCACCCCAAAAGATTTGCTTAACCACTACTGGTTGACCACTCCTTGCAACAATGCGAAGTACAAAAGGTAAATTCTCTCCAGCAACTGCCTCTGGTTTATTAGTAGTTTGCTCTACCATTATACCAGCACAGTGTAGAATGACATTATCGATTTCTTGTAGCTTTCTTTCTCTCCAATAATTATCTTTCACTTCCTGTACCTTCTTTCTTAAATCTTGTAATGCTGACAAACTCAGATCGGGCTTGGTGAAGTCATAGCTTTTTAGAATTTTGTCTATGTCTGTAGCAATATCTGCTCGACCTACCCTACCCCATGTGGTATCTATACCATCGAACAAGGAGGTACTAAAAGGAGCTCCTGCTACAAGTTTGAAATATTCTAGCTGCACCCCAGCCACACTCGGCGTGCCTGCACCCTGGCTTTTATGCACACTACGGCTATGACCCGCAAGCTCGCCTACCCCCATACCCATAGTAGGCACATATTGACCAACAGCTTGCTTGTATTGACTCTCGGAAGTAGTATTTCTACTGCCAAATCTAAATGAATTGAATACTAATCTTTTGGGTTGCCATGCAGGGTAATACTTTAACTGGTCTGAGTATCTAGAGTCATCGCCACAGGCATTGAATGCCATCTCTGCAATGATGGCTGATGATGCATGGTGACCGTGTCCAGCGTTTGTGTCGGGCGGGAACCTACAAATAACAACATCTGGTCTGAATCTTCTCATTATCCATACTGCATCGTCTGTAAGTTCTTCTTTGGACCAGTGCTTGAAGGTTTCATCGTAGTTTTTAGAGAAGCCAAAGTCTGTGGCTCTTGTAAAATATTGTTCAGCTCCATCCAGCTTTCTTGCCTCTATTAGTTCGTGTGTTCTTATGAGCCCCAATGCTTCGCCCTGCTCGCTACCAAGCAAATTTTGTCCACCGTCGCCCCTTGTTAATGAAAGGTAGCCTGTTCTTATATGCCTATCGTTGACCAACCAAGCTAATAGTCGGGTGTTCTCGTCGTCGGGGTGAGCTGCCACATATAAAACGTTTACCAGGTTTTTCAATCCAGCAATTTCGTGATAAATAGTGCCAGAAGGTGCAGGTCTAACTTGTTGGGCATGAGTGCTAACTGCCATTAAAAAAGCTCCTATCGCCAATAACTTCTTCATAATGTCCATATTGCCTAGGCTTCAAAAATACATAGCTTAACAGTATAAAGGGCAATTGAGCTATAACTGCATGATACTAGATACTTAACGTTTGACAAATATCGGCATAAGGCTTACTTTCGGGCTACCATGTGTGGGATAGCAGCTTATATAGGACCTTCTCAAGAAAACGGCAAAAGCTTTGCAGCTAGAGCAAATAAATTATTGCAACACCGAGGACCGGACGACTATGGTATATTTTCGACACAAGGAGTAACCTTAGTTCATCGCAGGTTATCAATAATTGATTTGTCACCTTTGGGCCATCAGCCAATGGTGTCGTCTTGCGGACGTTATACCATTGTATTCAATGGGGAAGTATACAATCACCGTGAGCTGCGAAAGCAATATTTATCATCGCATCAGTTTAGAGGACATTCTGACACTGAAACTATACTAGAGCTATATAGTTTACTGAAGGAAAACATGCTACAACATATGGTAGGCATGTGGGCATTGGTGATATGGGATAATAATACACAAACAGCATTTGTAAGTAGAGATAGGTATGGTCAAAAACCACTCTACATGCGTCAGCAACATGAATGCTGGTATCTATCTAGTGAGGTGAAGCCCCTTTTAAATCCAAATGAAGCGATATTGGCTAATGAGACAGCAGTAGCAGAATATCTAGCTTTGGGAAACTATGGGCATTTGGGTAGTAATACTTTTTATAAAGACATCAACCATTTTCCACAAGGCTCGTGGGCTACCTTTAAAACTGATGGCACTACTCCTAAACTCAATAATTACTGGCATCTGCCTCAAATAGCAGAGAAAGATAAAAGACCTTTTGACAGCACTACACAGAAAAAGCTGCATGATACTATTGTAGAAGGTGTGTTATCTCAAACGCTTGCAGATGTGCCTGTGGGCATTACACTATCTGGAGGCATAGACTCCTCAATAGTGGCGGGTATACTATCTGCTTATTATGACAAAGACATACACATATTTACGGCACAAACACCTGGATCAAAATATGATGAGTCGAAGTATGTGGATGCGGTAATAAAGTTGAACACAAAGAACAATTTTATTGTTCATAGAAAAGACCTCAACCAACTTAACTTAAAGGACGAACTAGAAAAATACATCAACATACAAGAAGAGCCTTTTGGCGACCCATCAATAATGGCCCATGGTTTTTTGATGAGTATGGCTGCTGAAGCTGGCATAAAAGTTATTCTAAATGGGCAAGGTGCAGATGAGTTGTTTTTTGGCTATAACAATATGACACAGGCCATATTGATGCGCCAATTGAAAGGTGGCAAATGGATGGCTGCATATAGCAACCTGAAGGCCCTGCATCTTGGACCAAAATATATAGCAAGAACATTGCTAAA
>CALRKH020000058.1:0-20864 GCA_943367855.1 Asaia bogorensis
GTGCGTGTTTTGCCAGTGAAGGAGAAGAAAGTGAAAGTGAGGGAGCGACATTTCAATTTTGTGCTGCTATTGCATGATGGGGATGTGTGGCTAGAGAAAAGAACTGCCGGGGATATATGGGAGAATTTGTTTCAACCATATTTGATAGAAACTGAAGTAAAAATGGAACAGACGGTACTATTAAGTGATGAGCTGTTTGTAAAATATAATCCGGAAGTTAATAAGCTAGCATATGTAGGTGCAACAAAACAGAGATTGACACACCAATTGTTGCACAGTAGGTTTTATGTGCTAGAATTGAGTGATAAAATAGCCCTAAAGAAGGCTAATGGTAATTGGTATAGTGTAAAAGAGATAAAAAACCTAGCATTTCCTCAAACTCTTGTTTCTTTTTTTAAAAATAATCTATACTTTTAAGAGTGTTAAGGAGTTAGCTATTAAATGAAATTATAGAGTAAGAATTATGAGGGGTGTAAACAAAGTAATTTTGATCGGGAATTTGGGTAAAGAGCCAGACCTACAGTACATAGACGGAAACATTGCGGTAGCAAAATTTCCGCTTGCTACTACAGAAACCTACAAGGATAAAAATGGCACATTGGTTTCGCAAACGGAGTGGCATACGGTAGTGCTGTGGCGAGGTTTGGCAGAGTTGGCTCAAAAATATCTACATAAGGGTAGTTTGATATACCTAGAGGGACGTATAAGAACCAGAAGTTGGGAAGATAAAGATAAAAATAAGCGCTTCAATACGGAGATAATAGCTGACAATATGGTGATGCTAGATAAGCGCAAAGACCATAACGAAAACGGTGGAGGCTATATGCCGGGGAATGAACAAAGTGGTTTTGGAGACATAGGATTTGATAATAGTGGGACACCGCCACCTAAAGATGACCTGCCATTTTAATGTATAACACAAAGTTTTTTTGAGTTTACATTCCTTTTTATATCTTTGGTTTTATCACCAAAGTAAATAGCAACTTGGAAAGTACAGAAGGAGACACGAATATTCTACCACTATTACTCAACGCCGCCAACACTGGTGCGTTTACTTCTACCAATGCTACTATCTTAATAATTTTTGTGTTTGTGATGCTGCTGATGACAGCCATCACTGCAGGAGCCGAGACTGCTTATTTCTCTCTTTCGGCTAAGGATATCAATTTCTTAAAAACAAATGAGAAACCATCAGCACGAACAGCATCACAACTACTAGACCAACCTAAGCTATTGCTAGCAACAATACTTGTAGCGAACAACTTCATCAACATTGCTATAGTTATTTCAACTGATTTATTGGTTCACTCAATGTTGCCACCAGACATTAGTGTATATACTTCATTTGCTATACAAGTGGTATGTGTGACCTTTTTGTTGGTGTTGTTTGGCGAGGTATTGCCCAAGGTATATGCTACGCAAAACAACCTGAGAATGGCCTTGTTTTCGGCACCTGTGCTACAGGTAATGACCATTTTATTTAAACCTATAAGTGGAATGCTTGTGTCTTCTACCAGGTTTATTGAGGGCAGAATGGGAACAAAGTCGTCTAACATATCGAGCGAAGACTTTGAACATGCAATAGAGCTAACTGTGGGCCACTCAGCAACCAGAGAAGAGGTAAATATCTTTAAAGGCATCTTGAAATTTGGCAATATAACTGCCCGACAAGTGATGCGTACCAGACTAGATGTGGCAGGGCTAGACCATGAGATGAACTATGTGGAAGTAAGGAATTACTGCCTAGAAACGGGCTATTCCCGATTACCGGTGTACAAAGAAAATCTGGACACCATAGCTGGCATGATACATACCAAAGACTTTCTGCCACATATAGATGATGATGACTATAACTGGCATCAATTGATAAGACCAGCATTCTTTGTGCATGAAGGTAAGCTAATAGAAGACTTGCTTAAAGAATTTCAGCAGAAACGTCAGCACTTTGCAATAGTAGTAGATGAGTTTGGTGGAACATCAGGAATCATTACTCTAGAGGATATAATGGAGGAAATCATTGGGGATATCAAAGATGAGTTTGACGAAGATGATTTACACTTCAAGAAGTTGGATGAATACAACTTTGTGTTTGAGGGTAAGACGCTCATCAATGATGTGTGTCGTGTATTGAATTTGCCATCTGATGAGTTTGAGCAAGTGAGAGGTGAAAGTGATTCTCTTGCAGGCTTAGTACTGGAAATAGCAGGAAAATTTGTGGCTGTAAATGATGTGGTAAAGTATCAGCAATATGACTTTACGGTAATGGCTGTGGAGAAAATGCGACTCACCAGAGTAAAGGTTACTATTAACCCACCAATAGTGGTTGAAAACAACTAGAAAAAGGAATTTAAGGCTGTAAAATTTAGTAGTTGATTAACTACCTTCGCAATTGTCTATGCAAAAATTACTTGTAGCCAATCGTGGCGAGATAACACTGCGTGTAATGCGCACTGCAAAAGAAATGGGCATAAAAACTGTAGCAGTTTTTTCGGAAGCAGACAGGAATATGCCGTTTGTGAGATATGCAGACGAGGCTGTATGTATTGGACCGGCACTATCATCTCAATCATACCTAAGAGCTGAAAAGATAATAGAAGTAGCACTGCATACAGGTGCAGATGCCAGACATCCAGGCTATGGTTTTCTGAGTGAGAACGCCTCTTTTTCGAAAGCAGTAAGCGAAGCAGGACTGATATTTGTAGGACCATCAGCACACTCTATAGAGGTGATGGGCAGTAAGATAGGGGCTAAACAAGCTGCTAAAAAGTTTAACGTACCTATGGTGCCTGGCACTGAAGAGCCTGTGAAAGATGTAGCAGAAGCCCAAGCCATAGCCAGAAGTATAGGATATCCGATATTGGTAAAAGCCTCGGCAGGTGGTGGTGGTAAGGGTATGCGTGTGGTGAATAGTGATGAGGAGTTTGAAGAGCAAATAAGAGCTGCTAAAAGTGAGGCCCTCAACTCATTTGGCAATGATGATGTATTTATAGAGAAGTATGTTGGGTCTCCGAAGCATATAGAAATACAGTTGATGGGCGACCAGCATGGCAACTATGTATATCTCTTTGAACGCGAATGTAGTATACAGCGCAGGCATCAGAAGTTGGTAGAAGAGGCGCCATCTAGCTGCCTTACTACAGATATAAGGAAAGCAATGGGTGAATGTGCTGTAGCAGCTGCAAGGTCTTGCAACTATTATGGTGCAGGCACGGTGGAGTTTTTGGTGGATGAACAGCTCAACTTTTACTTCTTGGAGATGAATACCAGACTGCAAGTGGAGCACTGTGTGACAGAAATGATAACAGGTATAGACCTGGTGAGAGAGCAAATAAACGTGGCCCGTGGCAATAAACTTTCTTTCAGTCAAGAAGATTTAAGTATCAATGGTCATGCTATAGAACTGAGAGTATGCACGGAAGATCCGCTCAATAACTTTTTGCCTGACACTGGTAAGCTAGAGATGTATCAGCCACCGAAGGGACCTGGTATAAGAGTAGATGACGGTTATGAAGAAGGCATGGATATACCTATATTTTATGACCCAATGATAGCAAAGCTAATAGTGCATGCTGCCAGCAGAGAAGAAGCTATAGAAAGACTGTGTAGAGCAATAGATGAGTATCATATAAAAGGTATAAAAACTACACTGCAATTCGGGAAATGGGCTGTGAGAACAGAACCTTTCAGAAGTGGTAATTTTGACACTAAGTTTATAGACAAGTATTTCAAACCAGAATACCTGAATAAAACAGACAAAGATGAAGAGGAGATAGCAGCATTGGTAGCTGCAAGTATTTGGAATAGTGCTTCAAAAACTAATAATGCTTCAGCTATTAAGTCATCAACTTCTGTAAGTAAATGGAAGCTGAATCGTAAATAAAATTAGCATATCAATACATAATGGAACAAGCGTTAGCAATAGCTATCGCTTGTTTGGTATAATGGGATGTGAAATATTTAACTAGCAGTTGTATTAAAAATATTTTGCAAAAATAGTTCGCATTTCACCTATAAATTGAATAACTTGCAGTAGCAAAACAGTCGGATTTATGAAAAAGATTTTATTCATTCTCGGCATTAGTGCAGGTTTGGCCACCGCTGCAAATGCACAAGAGATACAAGATGCTAAAAGAAATACAAAGGCATATGTAGACCCATCAAACCACACTTTGATGGATAAAAATAAGAAGCTACTGTGCACCTTTGAAGAAGATGGTAAAATATTGGATACAAAAAGCAGAATAATAGGTTACATAGATGGAGGGCATGAACTGCGCGACAAAAATAAAAACCTAGTTGGCTACATAATGCTAGATGGCACAATACAAAAAGCTGATAGATCGCTAATGGGGAAAGTATCAAGTACAGGTTCAGGCCCGGTATTGGATAACATGAACAATGTGGTAGGACATGTAAGAGACATAGAGCCTATGTGGGCAGCTGCTTATTTCTTTTTGTTGAACTATTAATGGTTATAAACTATGCAACAATAAAAAACCACCAATTGCTTGGTGGTTTTTTATTTCGTTTTCGTTTTCAGAACCAACTTATAACCTATTAAAATCATCTAGATCATTGTTGCGATTGCCAAAGCCTGAGCCTGAGTTGTTGTTACTGTTATAATTGGTGTCTCTGTTATAGCCACCATTATCGCGATTATAGCTATTGTTATCTCTGTTATAACCACCACCATTGTCGCGATTGTATCCGCCGCCGTTGTTATTATCTCTTCTATATCCGCCGCCGCCAGATGAGTCTCTGTTAGGTCTATATCCGCCACCTCCAGAAGAATCTCTGTTAGGTCTGTATCCGCCACTTGAACCATCTCTGTTAGAGCGATAATCGCCACCGCCTTCTGTTCTTGGGCGATAAGGGCGATTGCCACCTGCTCCACCACGGTTGCCACCACCGCCAAATCTAGAGTTGCCACCACGGTTGCCACCGCCTTGACTATTGTTTGTCTTTGCTTCTTTTACTGATATAATGTTACCTTCAAAAAAAGATTGGTCAAGATTGTCGATAGCGTCGTGAGATTGATTTTTTTCGGCCATTTCAACAAAGCCGAAACCGCGTGAACCACCAGTAGCAGGGTCCATAATAACTTTAGTTGAAACTACCTCGCCGAACTCAGAAAATAGAGTGCGAAGTCCATCTGCATTTGTTTCAGGGCTTAGGTTCCCTACATATAGATTCATGTTTGAAAATTGTAAAACTGAAAGATAATTGGTTGAATCGGGTACAATATACACATTTCTTTTTTAAACGGAACGCACGATGGAAAATGTAGCTGTATTAACCTTTCTTAATTAGTGCAATGAAGTAGGAACTTGTGAGAAACTACTACTAACAATTTGGCAATTATCGTCTATCTTCGCAAAAATTTTTTTCAGCACATGAATTTGCACGAATATCAGGCCAAGGAGCTTCTGAAGAGATACAACGTACCAACCCAAGAAGGTATAGCTGTAGAAACCGTAGACGATGCAGTAAACGCTTATAAAAAAATCGCAGTAGACAACGGAGCAAAATTTGCAGTTGTGAAAGCGCAAATACATGCGGGTGGCCGTGGTAAAGGCAGAATGCAAGAAGTACCTGACCAACCAGGAGTATCGGTTGTGAAAAGTGCAGAAGGTGTAGAAACTGTAGCCCGCAACATACTAGGCAACACTCTAGTAACTATACAAACAGGACCAGCAGGAAAAAAAGTAAATAAAATACTAGTAGCACAGGACATGTATTATGATGGACCTAGCGAACGTAAAGAGTTTTACTTGTCTATATTGCTAGACCGTGCTACAAAGCAAAACGTTATAATGTATAGCACCGAAGGCGGTATGGATATTGAACAAGTGGCACACGACACTCCCGAAAAAATATACCGTGAGTGGGTGAAGCCAGGTTTTCCTTTGCAAGGCTTCCAAGCTCGTAAGATAGCTTTCAACTTTGGTCTTAGCGGCACCGCTCACAAAAACATGGTAAAGTTTGTAACTAACCTTTACAATGCATATGTAGGTTTAGATTGCTCTATGCTTGAAATCAACCCATTGTTTAAAAGTGCAGATGACCAAATATTGGCCGTAGACTGCAAAATGAACCTGGACGACAATGCACTGATGCGCCACAATGACCTAGCGGACATGCGTGACAAATCGGAAGAAGACCCTACAGAGGTAGAAGCTGGAGAGTTTAACCTAAACTATGTGAAACTTGACGGAAACGTGGGCTGCATGGTGAATGGTGCCGGACTAGCTATGGCTACTATGGATATGATAAAACTAGCTGGTGGCGAGCCTGCTAACTTCCTTGACGTAGGTGGAACAGCTAATGCACAAACTGTAGAAGCGGGTTTCCGTATAATAATGAAAGACCCTAACGTAAAGGCAATTCTTATCAATATATTTGGAGGTATAGTGCGCTGCGACCGTGTAGCTGCTGGTGTGATAGAAGCTTACAACAAGCTAGGCAACATCAACATACCAATAATAGTGCGCCTGCAAGGAACTAATGCTGAAGCTGCAAAAGAACTGATAGAAAACTCGGGACTAAAAGTGCAGAGTGCTATATTGCTAAGTGAAGCTGCAGAACTAGTGCAAAAAGCAGTGCAAGCATAAAAACTACCAACACCATAAAAACACCACCCCTCTCCTATAGGTTGCAGCAATGCAAACCCAAAACAAGTATTGTTGATTTTTAATTTGATTAAGTGAGTAAAGTAAATATTGTACGTTTTGCCCCAAAAAATGGAGAGGGTTTTTACGATACACTCAAAAAAGAAATAGACACGTTCTTTAAAGAAAGGAATATATCTCCTTCGGGAAATGCAGAATTGAGGTGGAAAACAGTGGCCATGGTGTCACTGTTTTTCATACCTTATTTTGTAATGGTATCTGGCTTTGCTGCATCTAGTCCTTACTTATATTTTGGCATGTGGGCTTTGATAGGGTTTGGTATGATAGGTGTGGGTTGTGGTGTGCATCATGACTCCAACCACGGATCGTACTCGGACAATAAGACCGTAAACAAAATAGTGGGCGATGTAGTGAACCTAGTAGGCGGATATGATGTGACCTGGAGAATACAGCACAACATTCTGCACCACACATACACCAACATAGAAGGGCTGGATGAGGATATAGATGCAGGTGGATTGCTTCGCTTTTCACCCCATGCCAAACGTAGTGCGGCACACCGTTTTCAACACATTTATGGTTGGATACTGTATTGTTTTCTCACTATACAGTGGGTAACTTACAAAGACTACAGATTGTTGTTTATATACAACAACAAAGGGCTATTGAAGAAAGAAAAACTGACACTAGGTAAAGCTCTCCTAGAGTTGACGATTTATAAAATCATTTACTTTGGCTACATACTCGTTTTGCCTATTATGTTCTCTGGCATGCCTTGGCAATATGTAGTAGCAGGTTTCTTTTTGCTGCATTTTATAGCTGGTTTTGGTTTGTCTATCATATTTCAATTAGCACACGTATTAGAGAGTTCTGAATTTCCGCTGCCTACTGAAGACAGAAAAATGGAAAACTCATGGGCTATCCATCAGATGCTGAACACTGCAGATTTTTCGCCACGTAGCTACTTAATGTTTTGGTTTGTGGGTGGTCTTAATTATCAGGTAGAACATCACTTGTTCCCACATATATCTCATGTGCATTACCCTGAGATATCTAAAATAGTGAAGCGCACAGCTGAACAATATGGGGTGCCATATAAAGTGATGCCCACCTTTGTAGGTGCTATATATGAGCACTATAAAATGCTAAAAAAAATGGGTAGGGAATAACAACCTACGCTAAAATATAATTGACAAATCACCCCCGCCAAACGGGGGTGATTTGTTTTGGATACTGTGTGTGTATCCCACCTTATAAATAACCCCTTGTAGGTGCAGTCTTTTAGCTGCATTAATTCTATTTTTACAATCCAAATAGCTATAGATGAAACTGAAACATTTACTGGTATTAATACTATCGGGCGTGGGGCTAGTAGGTAGCGCACAGACTGCCGACAATGCTTACCGTAATAAAAACAACAAATATTACTGGCAAAACCGCAAACCTGATGCAGCCTACTGGCAACAAGATGTGCACTATACAATAAATGCCAAGATAAATGAAACAGAACATGTGATAGAAGGCAGTGAAGAGTTGGCCTACTGGAACAACTCGCCAGATACACTGAAGTATGTGTATTTTCATTTGTTTCAGAATGCGTTTATAAAAGGTAGCTACCTGCACCAACTAGAACTGGCTAACAAAGTGAAACCCAGAATGGGTAAAAAAGAAAGTGCAGGCCTAGGTATAGTGGTGGACAATGTGACAGTGGATGGTAAAACAGCTGAACTAGTGCTGGATAACACGATACTAAAAGTGAACCTCCCTACCCCACTAGCACCAGGCGCAAAGACAACCTTTAAAATGTTGTTTAACACCTACTATGATAATGGAGCTACACGCCGCCGGATGAAAATGTATAATGCCTGGGGTTTTATGCACTATAACGGATGCCAATGGTTTCCAAAGCTTAGTGTATATGATAAAATGCATGGGTGGGATACCTACCAACACTTGAATCATGAGTTTTATGGTGATTATGGACTATATGACGTGACACTGGACTTTCCATCGAACTACATAGTAGAAGCTACTGGTGAGCTAAAAAATAGAAAAGGAGTGCTGCCAGATGAGCTAAGACAAAAGCTGGACTTAAAAAACTTTGCTAATAAAAAGGGGAGCGAACCACCAAGTACTATTATACCGTATGTGAAAGGAGAACGCAAAAAATGGCATTATATAGCAAACAATGTACACGATTTTGCTTTCACGGCAGATCCATCTTATAGAATAGGAACTGAGTATTGGAACGGTATAGAATGTGTGGCAGTGGTGCAAGAACCACATGCAGCAGGCTGGCAAAATGCCCCGGAATATGTGGCAAAAATCATCAAAACCTTTTCTGAAGAAATAGGTATGTATTGCTACCCTAAAATGGTAGCTGCTGATGCAGCTGATGGTATGGAATACCCAATGCTGACTCTGGACGGAGGATCGGACCCAGGCTATAGAGGACTGCTGGTGCATGAGATAGCCCATAACTGGTTTTATGGACAGGTAGGTAGCAATGAAACCTACCGTGCGGCAATGGATGAGGGTTTTACACAGTACCTAACAGCTCTAGGACTTCGCAAAATAGATGGAGAAAATCTGGTGACCACACCTGCAAAATCGGCATGGAAACGCAAATTTTCGGAGCCAATAAATGTGCTGGACCTTAGAGTGCTAAACTCATATACCTACACTGCACTCAACAAAAATGAGGTATCTATCAACACGCACTCTGATGACTTTAATGGAGCACTGGCCCATGGTGGCGGATATGGCATGGCTTACTACAAAACTGCTAGTATGCTATACAATCTGGAATATGTGCTAGGCGATTCACTGTTTTCGGCAGCAATGAAACACTACTTCGATCAGTGGAAATTTGCACACCCTTATTGGGAAGATTTCAAATCTTCATTCATCAATTTTACCAAAGTGGACCTCTCTTGGTATTTTGACCAATGGTTTGAGACTACTAAACAGCTAGACTATAGTGTGTGCAACATAAGCAAAAAGCGTGGTACAGATAGCTTTGCTGTAACCTTTAGCCGTAAGGGAGAGATGCAAATGCCCATAGACTTTACTGTGACAGCTAAAAATGGCACGCAAACATCTTACCATATACCCAATACGTGGTTTACTAAAGAAACACCAGCCACGGTGCTACCCAAATGGACCGGATGGGGCGACAAACTAAATACCCAATACACTGCTACCATATATGCACCCAATGGCATAAAACATGTGCAAATAGACACCACCAAGAGGCTGGCCGACATGAACTATGTGGATAACGCCAAAACACGCAATGCACTAATGAGTCCGCTGGTGCACAGACTAAGCTGGGATGGTGGAACAGCTAATGCCATGGACCGCAAACACTATCGTGCATATGTGCGTCCGGACCTATGGTGGAACCCAGTAGACGGAATAAAAGCTGGTGTGCACCTAGAAGGTGACTACCTGAATACACTGTATAAAACAGATGCTACCGTGTGGTGGAACACACATGTGCTGCAAGGAGAACGATATAAACCTTTTGCCAGCGAAGGTTATTATGATACCTACCGAATGCTGAACTATACGTTCAACTACACATCGCCCATAACACGCACTATGCCAAAACTACAGATGATGGTAAATAGTAGATATCTGGATGGGTTGTTCCTGCATCGATTTGGGTTTGGCTTGCAGCTGAATGCGGCTAATAATGTGCAACTATACGGCCAAATGATGTGGCGCCCATCAGATTCTGACTTCAACTATCTGGTGAACCGAGATGAATGGAGTAGCGTGCCCGGTCGCAGAAATAATACGCTGAACGCCATGTGGACACACAACTACAACTACTTTAATGGGAATGGAAAATTTGTGGTGACACTACGTGCACCTATGCTACAAAAAGATGCGCTACCATTTGACTACTCTTATGCACAGCTAGAGTCTATAAACAATAGAATGATAGGACTGCTGGATGTGCGCACCCGTGTGTTTGGTCGCTTTGGCCTGGGTAGGCAGCTACCTTCGGAGAGTATGCTGTTTTTGGCAGGGGCATCGCCAGAGGAGCTAATGGAAAACAAGTATACACGAAGCATAGGTATGATGCCCAATGACTGGCATGGATACTCGCTGTATGATACGCGCAACTTTCAGCAAGGTGGTGGACTGAACCTGAGAGGTTATGCTGGATATATATCGCCAGATGAACATAATAGTGGACTGCTGGTGGGCTATAAAGGTCGCAGTGGTGCCTCTGTGAATGCAGAGGTAGGTTTTAGCAACTATCTGCAATGGCGCCCAAGACTAACACGTAACTGGCTAAGGGCTGACTTGTATGCCTTTGGCGATGCAGGTATTATGGAACTTGGTACATTTTCGCCAGTAGGCACGCCATATGTAGCACCTACTACTACCTGGGGTACTATACATGCCGATGCTGGACTAGGATGTGCCTTTACCATAAAGAGCTGGGGCGTGTTTGAAAAAGCTAAACCGTTGACACTGAGAATAGATTTCCCAATGTTTGTAAACAGGCCTAGCTACCAAAGTGGCGAATACTTTACTATGCGTTATGTAGTGGGTGTGAATCGTGCTTTTTAATGCAATAACAGTAAGTGAATTATAGATAGTGTTTATAGGGTGTACATCAAAAATGTGCGCCCTATTTTTTGCTGTTTTTGGTAGCCGATGCTACTTTTGTGGTAGCAATAACACCAATAGTTCGATGGTGTAACGGTAGCACAACAGACTCTGACTCTGTTTGTCTAGGTTCGAATCCTAGTCGAACTACTAAGGTAAGAGTGGGTGTGAGCAGGGAGTGTGCCCAGCGAAACCCACTCTGGCCTTTCTACATTACTCAATCTCACACTCACACTTTATGTTTGATTTTGAAAATCTTGAAGTGTACAAAATAGCCAAATCCTTTAATGCAACAGTATCTAAGAAACTAATTAAATCGAATACTTTGGATAGTGATATAAATAATCTGCTTAAAAGGCATCAATAAGTATTGTATTGAACATAGCAGAAGGAACCAGCCGACTCAGTAAAACTGACAGAAAGAACTTTTTTTGTTCTTGCATTCAGCTCTGCTTTTGAATGTGTTGCCATCTTTTAAGTTTAAAAAGACGACCAACAATTATCTTTTGATTAATTTAATAAGTTATATAAAATATAATAAGGTTAATATAAATAACTATTTAAATTTAATAAATCTTAAAGGATAATAACGGTAGCGAAGAGTTATGCCCTATGTTCTTATTTTCGGTTGATCACAGATCTGTTTCCTGCTCTAAAACATCTATCTTTATCAATGTAAATGCCGTCAGAAACGGAGTTCTTTTGCAGTTCGAGATGCACATCGGGACATCTGGAATAACTGTTTAAATACACATATATTTATTATGCGTTTTTTTAAAGTTATCGCTGTCATAATAGTCTATCTGATTCCCATTGCAACTTATGTTTTGGCTAATTCGATTGGTATAAGGAATGGTCATAAGTATGCTTTCAGGCTAGGCTGGGTAGCCTTCCTAATCGTATATGCTTTCCTTGTTGCTAAAGTAATATTTCCGTGGTTGCAAAGGCGAGAGTAATATGCAGGTAAATCAATACAAAAAACGACTATCTTCATTTTTTATTATAAAGAGCCAAAAACGTTTTTGAAAATATTTAATAAATTTAAAAAAGTTAACGATATTTAAAACAAGTAAAAACTACATTCACTATTTTTATTGGAGAATTAGTTTCTATGTCAATTCAAAAAGCAAATCAGACAGTTAATGCTGTTACAAATAAATCAAAGTGAGGGTAGTTTAAATAGTATTTTGCAAACAAAAGATTTGCAGGAATATTGGTATTTACTTTTGTTGGGAGCCATTTTAGGCATAACTATTGTTTGGCGTTTGTTTAAACGAAAAAAAAACAAACATTCATTAGATTCTGAAGTAAATCCACCCGCATCCGAATAC
This sequence comes from Asaia bogorensis, assembly GCA_943367855.1. Lineage (GTDB taxonomy): Bacteria > Bacteroidota > Bacteroidia > Chitinophagales > Chitinophagaceae > Nemorincola. The sequence goes on from CALRKH020000058.1 coordinate 12,587, forward strand.
CAGGAATACCAGACTTATCTTGAGAAAAAAGCAACCTTGATAGCGGAAACAACAAAACCGTTACCAACAAGCGAATCAACCACCAAAGTTTCTCCATCAGGTAAAAACGAAAGTCAACCTGAACCAATAGCAATAAAAGAAGCGGCAAAAGAACCCAAAAAAAATGAACCGACAACCAAAAATATAGACGACAAAATAATTGTACCAAAACCTTCGGAAGTCACTTCTGTTGTTAATATATCGGCGAAGGAACAATCAGTGCCTTTCAATATTGGTTATGACCCTGCAAAAATTGTCGTAAACCCGGGTGAACTGACTTACCCTTATATGGTTTTGCCAAAAGCAAATGCCAAAGTAACGCTTCCACAAGAAGGACGAACTGGCCGACAAGGTTTTAAAGATGCCGATTTTAAAAAGTATTTGAGTAATGCATTTAGTAGTGTTCTTCATGTTGATGACAACAAACTGCTATTAACTAACTCAGGTAATACTTATTCGCCTGACATTTCATTGATAGATACATCTAATGGGTTAAACCTATTTATTGATATAGAGATCGATGAGCCATATGAAGGTACAAACGATATTGAGAATAGGAAAGCGATACACTACCGGGGCTGTGATGAAATTAGGAATAGAGCCTTTGTTGACAGTGGATGGATAGTTATCAGATTCGCGGAGATCCAAGTACATCAAAATCCTAATGGATGTTGTTTGTTCGTCGCAGATATTTTAAGTAAAGTAAATACGAATTTTTTTGTTCCCAACCATCTAAAATCATCAGAGAAAATTGAACAAGTATCACAGTGGACAAAAGTAGATGCGGAAATTTTTTCTAAAAACAGAAAACGTGAAGAATATCTTGGAATAGAGAGTTTTGGAACTGTTGCAGAAACTAAAATAATATTTAAAACGACTCCTGTAATAGATAAAGCTCCACCCAATACAGCTTTAAAAACATCAAAGGTTGAAAATGAAATAGAGAATAGACTCAATGTTACAATCCCACCAGAAATTAGCAAATCAATTGCAAGTGAAATTAAACAGTTGACAATAATTCCTTATAAGATTGGAGATAAATGGAGTATATTAGATATACATAATAATAAATTATTAAATGATACTTTTGATAAATGTTACTTTATAGATAATTCTCTTCAATATTCTAAAGATTGTATTATAGTAAAGAACAATAAATATGCGATTGTGAACTCTATAATGGACTTTGAGAAATGCACCTGGTATGATTCGATAAAACAAACAAATATTCACAATACATTTATTGTAAAAATTAACTCCAAATATGGAATAGTGAATAATATAAACGTAGAATTGCTTCCACTTGATTATGAAAGTATCGAAGAGATAGAAAGCAACGGAACTACAAATGTTACAAAAATTTTTAGCAATAGAAAAATTGGAATATTTGATATTGATATGAGAGAAATCGTCCTGCCATGTATTTATGATGATGTTTTATTCTACAACGAAGGTGTCGGTGGCGTAAAATTAAACGGCAGATGGCGGTTGTATGATTTGGAATACAGAAAATTTATTGACAAAGATGAGGATCTGTATACCTTTTTGGGATTTTTAAAAATGGATTTTCTCTCTGTATAAAAAATAGCAAACATTATTTACTATTTAAAAATGGGAATGAATACGAATTTCCCCCGTATAAATATCCGATGTCAAGATCAGGTAATATACTATGGTCAAATGAGCCTACTAAAAAAGATATCTATTACCAAAATCAATTTCTTTTTTCAATGCCTGCGCGAAATATAGTTGGTAGTAAGTATGACAAATATATTGAGGTAGGCAGATATAGTATGAAGTATGATGTAACAACTGTCGAAGAAGTTTACAAAATGGATGGCACTAAATTAGATAAAAAAGAAATAACAAAATTGAAAGAAAATGAAGAATTGGAAAAATCCAAGAAAAATGCAAGCATTCAATCATTTAGCATTAAGGATACTTTTTGGGAAATAAGGGCAAATAAGCTCTATTATAAAAATGAAGTCATATTCGTAGCTGCTATCAATATTGATCAACTCGCATACTTGCATGTAAGCAAATTCCATTTTGGCTTCGCACTATTATACATTATTTGGGATGTTGATCCAGAGCTTGGTGTAAGTTCCGAAAAAATTGGCTATATAGACATTAACGGTATTTGTTATTGGAAAAACTAAGTATATTTTATAATTGATAAATTATATTCGAAATGAAAACAGTAATCTTGAATTCATACGATGATATAGATAGTTTTATTAAATCAATACAACATTTGAATATTGTTTTCAGGGGGCAGTCATGCACCACTCACAAATTACAAACAAGAATTGCTGGTAAGATAAAAGTAACCTCGAAAATTAACGAGACAGTAAAGCAAATTATATTGGCTTTTAAAAATGAACTTTTAAGAACAAACATAACAAATGAACTATACACAGACAATACATCATTTAATGATTGGCTACTTATTTTTCAGGCACAGCATTTGGGAATACCGACATTTGTTTTAGACTTCACAATAGATTGGAGAAAAGCACTTTTTTTTGCAGCTTTTGATGAAAAAAATAATAGTTCATCAGGTCAATTATGGTGTTTAGATGCAACCAGCTTAATATTTGAGCCCATAAATTCCGGCTATCACGACCCATATACTTATGATGAGGGCTATAAAGTCGTTACCATCAGATACCATGAAGGTTGGGATAATTATACTTCAGAAAAAAGAAAACAGATTCAATCGGGGAATTTTCTGATTTATCCAGTATCAGATTTATGTACTCCAATTGAAAATACTCACCTTAGAGAAAGACTAGTATTAATAGAAATTACGCCAGAATGTAAAGAGGAAATTCGGCACAAATACATACATGAAGGTATAACACCTGTAGAATTGAAAAACTTTGTCAGCGATTTTCAGGAAAAAAGAAGTTATGACCATTCATTTTTTTATCCACCTATGTCAAATGAATTAATGGCTGTGGTCAATTCTGTGAGGGCTCAATTTGATTTTCCTGCTTTAGACAGATAAGTTACTTGATTTGAAACAGCGTACAACGTCCAAGTTATGAGCAAACTAAATTCTGTAAGAAAAGGCGACCGTGCAGAATATATAACACAAGGTATATTTTCAGCGCTAGGATTTTCACTGCAAATCCTAAGGCAAGAAGATTATGGCATCGATTTCGTATGCACATTGGTACAAAGAGACAAAATCGTTTCGTATCCTACGAAATCATTTACCGTTCAATTAAAGACAAACAACAATAATATCGTTTATCCATTATCAAACCCTCTGAAAGTAAAATGGTTACTTGAGAATAATTTGCCCTTTTTTATTTGTTATTTTGATGAAGGTGAAAACAGGGTTGACTTTTATTCTACTTCACTATTAAACGAATTCATTTTTAAGAGACCTATTTGTGCGACAAAAATCTCATTTAGACAGGAGGCAGGGCTAGGTAAATGCATTTTGCCACATCGGACTCATAAAAAGCAAAAAATATATTCAGTTGAACTTGGAAGACCTTTTTTGTCAATTTCTCTTACTGATTTAACAGACCAAAACGTAATTGAACAGAGGAAAGTAATTTTAGATAAAGTTATTACCCGCGAAATAGAGAATATAGTTTACCGAAATCTCAAATTGCCATTTATGCGTTGGTTGCATGAATATGAAACCAACAAAGAGAATATTTTATTTGGGTGGGCGCACTTTGCGGATGATAAGATAATTGACGCAAATAGACTACTTGAAAATGTGGGGCACATTATTATGTCGCTTTGTTACGCCTATAAATCAGAAGGCAACAGCCAAGATTATGAAAGACTTAAATATTTCGTTTTAAAGTTACCGTTTGATAGTGTATATAAAAGCTCATTAATCAATATGGGTTTCAGAAATGAATCAGGTGATTCGATTTAATCCATCGAAAAAAATTGTTAAGAGGGCTGCAACGGTGCTTTAATCACCACCTAATGTTGCATCCAAAACTCGAAAAACGTCCACTAATTTCTTCAAATCCTCAATGAAAAGGTTCGAGAATATTCCTACTGGGACTACTTAGGTCATAGTGGGTGTTAGCAGGGAGTGTACCCGGCGAAACCCACTCTGGCCTTTCTACATTACTCAATCTCACACTCACACTTTATGTTTGATTTTGAAAATCTTGAAGTGCACAAAATAGCCTATAGTATGAATTTGAAATATCACCTAAACAAATAGCTAGAATACTATAGACGATAGTAAAACAATTCATCAAACTATAATAGTCTCAGCATTTTATTCGTTTACCAGCTTCATGGTATTGATAATGCTTCTTTTGCCACTAGGCGTCACCTGCACGCACCTGAATGATAAAGTATTGTGAGCAGGTACTGGTATCTGCAGTGGTGCTGTATAGGGCAATGCATTATCGGTAGGGTCGGTGCCATCTACCGTATAATAGATTTTAGCTCCTGCTACCGATGGCGCTAGCTCTATTTTGAACTTGTCGCCTTTTAGAGTAGTGTCTGCTGCGCCATTGGGCACTGGCACTCGGTAATTAAATCCCTTTTTATCGAGCCAAGCCAAATGATTGGGGATACGCTGCATAGAAAAGTTGTTATAATCTTTCCCTTTTTTATCAGTCCATGCTACCTCTGCAAGGGCTAGCATACGTGGCAGCAACATATATTCTACCTTGGTGGTAGTAGGTATATATTCTGTCCACAAGTTGGCTTGTACGCCTAATATGTACTTTTGTTGCTCTGCGGTAAGCACTGCTGGTATGGGTTCGTAGGCATATACTTTATCTAGCGGGGCATGTCCGCCTATATTGAGTGGCTCTTGTGCAGATTTGCTCTGTGCATGGTCGAAGTAGAGCCCTCCGCTGGCAGGTGTCATTATCACGTTGTGTTTTAGCTGAGCTGCTGCTATGCCACCTTTTTCACCTCTCCAGCTCATAACGGTAGCATTAGGTGCTATGCCTCCTTCCAGTATCTCGTCCCAGCCTATCATACTGCGTCCCTGACTGTTGACATACTTTTCTATACGAGCTACAAAATAGCTTTGTAGTTCATCTTCATTTTTCAGCTTTTGGTCTACAATCAGTTGTCGGCAAAAGTCTGATTTTTTCCAGGCTACTTTGTTGCACTCGTCGCCACCTATATGTATGTATTTGCTCGGGAATAAATCCATAACCTCTCTCAGCACCTCTGTGAGGAATTTGAAAGTTTCTTCGGTTGGACAAAAGAAATCATCAAATCCGCCCCAGGTTTCGCCTACTTTATATTGTTTGGCAGGGTCGCAGCTAAATTCGGGATAGGCAGCAATGGCTGCTAGTGAATGGCTAGGCATTTCTATCTCTGGCACTACGGTTATGAAGCGTGATGATGCATATTCCACCACTTCGCGAATTTGGTCTTGTGTGTAGTAGCCCTCTACAGGTACATTATCATAAAGGTCGGGTACAAAGGTAGGGCCAGAGGCTCTGCCTATTTTGGTGCGTGCTCTTTTGCTACCTATTTCGGTGAGTTTAGGGTATTTTTTAATCTCAATTCTCCATCCTTGGTCGTCAGTAAGGTGCCAATGAAATGTATTGAGCTTGTACATAGCCATGAGGTCTATGTATTTTTTTATGAACGCTACATCATAAAAATGTCTGGCCACATCCAGATGCATGCCTCTATAACCAAAACGTGGTTGATCTTTTATGGTAGCACATGGTATGGTAGTATAACCTTCGCTTTGAGGCTGCATCATTTGAATGAGCGACTGAATACCATAAAACATGCCTGCTCCATTGCCCTTTATCTCTACCCCACCCTCTGTTATCCTCAGTTCGTAACCTTCTGGCGACAGCTTAGCATCGTGCTTAAAAATCAGCTTTACTGTATTTTTAATCCCTAGCTTTTTAGCATCTATTGTAGATGCGTCAGTAATAGCAGTTGTTAACTTGGCCATGCGCAGATACTCTGCCAGATATTTACTGGCCTTGCTTTGTGGAGAGTCTACCAAGACCATTGTTTCGGGTGTGAACTTAAATTCGCCCTTACTACTATTTACAGAAGCTGGCGCTGGGATGATACCCATATTAGGGTCGTTTTTTTGGGCCGCAGCTGGGTGGACAGCAGTAAGACTAGTAGCTAATAGTACACAAGCCGAAAAGTATATGGAGCGCATAGAATGAGGAGCGTGTTTAGATATACTGCAAGATAAGCAAATAGGACAAGCTATGAAATAACTATCTGAGGTCAATAAAGCGTTTGCCTGTATTCCACTCATCCACACATAGCTTGGGTGTAGTGCCTGGCTTTTCGGCAAACTGTATTGTTATCTCTTTGTAACGTTCGGGCAAAATAGAAATGAAATTGTGACTGAATGTAACTGGTAATATGCGCTTGTGTGTTTGCTTGTCTACTACACTAAGGTGATTGAAGAATGACATATTAGCATCGGAACGGTTTTTTAGGGTCACTTTGTAATTGCCTTTACCTACTTTTTTTACCACCACATCTAGCGATGCGGGCTTTAGTTTGCTTAGCCAGTCGTAAGAGCCATTGATACCGGGGAACCAATACATATTGTCATCCAATATGGTTTTGGTGCCAGCCTGATAAAGTCGCAAACTCATAAAAGCTCCACAAGTGGTATCTTCTTTATCTATCTGCCGCTCATAGTCTGGTGCTGTGGCAATAACCATCGTAGTATCTGGCGGAATGGTATAGACAGAGTCGTTGATGCCCTGTATGGATGTATAACCCTTGGTGATACTATACCAAAGTTTGACCCTAAAAGTATCTGTAGGATGATCATTGGCTACCATTACCATCTTCCATTTTGGGTGAAACATAACGTGTAATGGTTTGGCAGCTTCTCTCACTCCGTACAGACCAGCATTAGCATCCAGGTATACATCATACATTTGGCCTACAAGTGCTGTCCATGGGTTTTGAGTTTTCCATATCATAGTACCTGTGTACCAGTCCCATTTTCGTGCTCTGGCACCCTCTATAAGCGCTCTATATTGATTAAAGTTAACTACCTGAGCTTTTTTAGTAAAGTCCTCTACTGATTTTGGATGGCCATATAGCTCAATGGAGGAATCGTAAGAGGAATATTTATGGTATCGCCACATGCTATCAATCACCCATTTGCCTTCGGCTGAGCTGTAATAAGGTTTTATTAGATTTTTGTCGGGCATTATTCTTTTTAATGACTCTAAATCGCCAATGCCCACTGAGCCAACCTCTGAGTTAAATCCCCAAGATTTATGTGTCCAAAAGAAGGAGTCGGGTTGTATTGTATAAGGACCGTCATGCGCATGTAGCGACATGCTGTCGGCATTAGAGTATTCAAATAAATATCTGGTACCATCTAATTTAGGAATTAAAGAGTCTTTTAGCTGCTTTAAAATGTCTGCTGGAGGCTTTATTTCGTTGCCACCACACCAAATGGCTAATGATGGATGATTACGTAACATTATAATTTGGTCGGCGGCAGAGGCCAACCAAAGTGCATGATCGTCTGGGTATAAACGGCGCGTGGTAGTATCATCTTTTTTTAATTTATCGTACCACCTGCCGTTACAATCGCCAGTTATCCAGAAGTCTTGCATTACTAAAAGACCATACTTATCGCAAGCTTCATAAAACTCTGGTCTCTCAGTTATGCCACCTCCCCAAACACGCAACATATTGATATTCATAGAGTTGTGCATGCCAACTTCAGCATCATAACGCTCGGCCGATAGACGCAACATAGCATCGCTCAACGTCCAATTAGCACCTTTTACAAACATACGTCTACCATTCACCCATACTTCTCTACTGTTAGTTTTGTTGTTCCATCTGGTAGTAATTTCTCTAATACCAAAAGTAACTGGCACTTCGTCTACCAAACCTTTTCCATCTACCATTAGTTTAACCTTGGCAGTATATAAGTATTGTTGTCCCATACCGTTGGGCCACCAGAGTTGAGGGTTGGTAACCGACATGGTGGGTAGCTCTACACTAATAGTTTCGCCAGAGGCAATAGATATACGGTCAGACACTGTTCTTCCGTTTAACTCAAACTGTATAGTTCCATTCATTGTTTTACCATCACCGTTCTGAATGTCGACAGTAGCACGAACTGCAGCTGGGTCTTGCTGCCCCGTGGGGTATCTAGCACCATTAACTTTACATTTTACGAATGGATTGATGATTCTGGCTCCTTTAGCTTTTTTAATGAGTATTTTATCCCATATACCTGTGTTTCGATCATGAATAGGTTGTATCC